>NZ_JBQEON010000021.1:23620-123827 GCF_052045245.1 Burkholderia sp. 22313 | reverse complement strand
GAACCCCTGTACTCACCGTGAAAGGGTGATGTCCTAGGCCTCTAGACGAAGGGGACAACGTACTGCTTACATCTTTAATACAAAAGCCCGCTCAAAAACGTCTTGAACGGGCTTCGTTCTGGCGGAGCGGACGGGACTCGAACCCGCGACCCCCGGCGTGACAGGCCGGTATTCTAACCGACTGAACTACCGCTCCAACTTTCTGCACCGTTACCTGCAGGACGTCGGTTACGTTCCTGCAAGCCTTGCGACACTTCTACGAAACGCCGCTAAAATCTGGCGTCCCCTAGGGGATTCGAACCCCTGTACTCACCGTGAAAGGGTGATGTCCTAGGCCTCTAGACGAAGGGGACAGGATCTTTTCAGATCTGTCTGACTTTCGCTATTCACTCATCGTCAACAGCGAAGGCCGAAATTCTAACTGCTTTAAATCATTCTGTGAAGCATTTATTACTACCACTGCTTCGCAAATCAATTCGGTTTGTTCTGATGGTGGAGGTAAGCGGGATCGAACCGCTGACCTCTTGCATGCCATGCAAGCGCTCTCCCAGCTGAGCTATACCCCCTTGCAGAACAGAAATGAGATTATATGGACCGAATTTGAACTTGTAAATACCCTTTTTGCGATTCGAGCGAAATTTTTTGCGAAGCCGCCGTCACGTCACGTCACGTCCGGACGGCCTCGCTGCCGCCCCAGCCTCAGGCCAGCGCAGCCTCGATACGCGACACGACGGCGTCGCGACCGAACAGCACGAGCACCGCGTCGATCGACGGTGTATGGGTCGTGCCCGCCACCAGCAGGCGCACCGGCATCGCGAGCTGCGGCATCTTCAGCTTGTGCGTCGCGAGCGTCGCCTTCAGCGCGGCAGATACCGCCTCCTTCGTCCAGTCGGCTGCCTTCAGCGCGGCGACCAGGTCGGCCAGCGCCGGACGCACCGCGTCGGTCACGTGCTGCGCGATCGCGTCGGCGTCCGGCGCCGGCACGCGGTAGAACATCGCGGCGCCTTCGGCGATCTCCTTCACCGTCGTCGCGCGATCCTTCATCAGGCCGACTACCGCGTCGAGCGCCGGGCCCGTCGCGATCGCCGTGTCGTCGACGCCGAGCGCGTCGAGGAACGGCTTCGCCAGCGCGGCGAGGCGTGCGTTGTCGGCTTCCTTGATGTAATGGGCGTTCAGCCAGCTCAGCTTGCTGTGGTCGTACTGCGCCGGCGACTTGCCGAGATGCTCGAGATCGAACCATTCGACGAACTGCTCGCGCGAGAAGATTTCGGCGTCGCCGTGCGACCAGCCGAGACGCGCGAGATAGTTGACGACAGCCTCCGGCAGGAAGCCTGCGTCGCGATACGCCATCACGCTCATCGCGCCATGCCGCTTGCTCATCTTCTCGCCCTGCTCGTTCAGCACGGTCGGCAGGTGCGCGTAGACGGGCGGCTCGCCGCCGAGCGCGCGCAGGATGTTGATCTGGCGCGGCGTGTTGTTCACGTGGTCGTCCCCGCGAATCACATGCGTGATGTTCATGTCCATGTCGTCCACGACCACGCAGAAGTTGTAGATCGGCGTGCCGTCCGGGCGCGCGATCACGAGGTCGTCGAGTTCTTCGTTCGAAATCTCGACACGCCCCTTCACCGCGTCTTCCCACGCGACCGTGCCGGTCAGCGGATTGCGGAAACGCAGCACCGGCTTCACGCCGGCCGGCGGCTCGGGCAGCACCTTGCCCGGCTCCGGACGCCACGTGCCGTCGTAGCGCGGCTTGAGGCCGGCCTCGCGCTGGCGTTCGCGCAGCGCGTCGAGCTCCTCGGCCGACATGTAGCACGGGTAGGCAAGACCCTGCTCGAGCATCTGCGCGAGCACCGCGCGATAGCGGTCCATCCGCTGCATCTGGTAGATCGGGCCTTCGTCGAAATCGAGGCCGAGCCACTGCATCCCCTCGAGGATCGCGTCGACGGCTTCCTGCGACGAGCGCTCGACGTCGGTATCCTCGATACGCAGCACGAACGTGCCCTCCATCTTGCGGGCGAACGCCCACGGATAGAGCGCGGAGCGGATGTTGCCGAGGTGGATGAAGCCGGTGGGACTCGGCGCGAAGCGGGTACGGACAGGACGGGTCATAAACGGTAACTCGAACGCCTGGGGCGCATGAATGATTCGACGCGGGATCGACGGCGACAGCCCGGACAGCATGGGGCCGGCCGCGCCCGGAACGGGAAAGAAGCCGGAATTATACTCGCGCCGGTCATCGCGCCAAGCGCGCCGCTTGCTTTATGATGTGCGCGCCGCGGCCGCCAGCCGGCGCCGCGCCGGCCGCACGGATCCCGCCGCACGGCCGCTTGGAACCTACTGCCGCCGCGGGCCGCACGGCCCCGCCGCCAAGCCGCCGGAGAATCATTCGATGTCGTCCCCTCGCCTGTCGCGCCGTCACTTCACGATCGCGTGCGCGTCCGCCAGCCTCGCCGCCTGCACGTCGTTCGGCGACAAGTCCCGTCCCGACAACGCCGCGCAGCCGCACGAGAAGCCCGTGAAGATCGGCATCGCGCTCGGCGGCGGCGCCGCCCGCGGTTTCTCCCACATCGGCGTGCTGAAGGCGCTGGAAGCGCGCGGCATCCCGGTCGAAATCGTCGCGGGCACGAGCGCGGGCTCGGTGGTCGGCGCGCTGTACGCATCGGGGATGAGCGGGCTGCAGATCAACAAGATCGCGCTCGACATGGACCAGGCGTCGATCAGCGACTGGGCGCTGCCGTTCCGCTCGCGCGGGCTGCTGCAGGGCGTCGCGCTGCAGAACTTCCTGAACAAAACGCTCAACAACCGGCCGATCGAAAAGATGGCCAAGCCGCTCGGCATCGTCGCGACCGATCTGCAAAGCGGTCAGCCGATCCTGTTCCAGCAGGGCAACACGGGGCTCGCGGTGCGTGCGTCGTGCAGCGTGCCGTCGGTGTTCGAGCCGGTGAAGATCGGCAACCGCGAGTACGTCGACGGCGGCCTCGTGAGCCCGGTGCCCGCGTCGTTCGCGCGCAAGATGGGTGCGAGCTTCGTGATCGCGGTCGACATCTCGTCGCGGCCGGACGGCGCGGCGACCAACAACCCGATCGAGATGCTGCTGCAGACCTTCACGATCATGGGCCAGACGATCAAGACCTACGAGCTCGACAAATACGCGGACGTCGTGATCCGCCCGAACCTCGCGGCGATGGGCGGCAGCGACTTCAACCAGCGCAATGCGGCGATCCTCGCGGGCGAGGAAGCCGTCGCGCGCATCATGCCCGAGCTGCAGCGCAAGCTCGCGGCGGCCCGCGGCGGCGCGGCCGCGTAAGCGGACGCATCGCCGTGCGCGGCGCGTGACGGCACGCGCCGCCGACACCCCCCACCCCATCGCGTGCCGTTTCCGCGTGCCCTGAAAACAAAAAACCCTGCCGCCTTTCGGTGACAGGGTCTTTTCGATCCGGCAGCGCGCCGGCGAGCGTCAGTTGCTGCCGTTCGCCGCGTCGTCGCCAATCGTCGCGCGCACGCGCTGGCGCAGGTCGTCTGCCTTCATCGGAAACTCCGATTCGAGCCGGCGCGCACCGGTGAAACGCTTTTCCCAATAGCCGCTGTCGAGATCGTCGACGCGAATCGTGCTGCCCGTCGACGGCGAATGCACGAACTTGTTGTCGCCGATGTAGATGCCGACGTGCGAGAACGTGCGGCGCATCGTGTTGAAGAACACGAGATCGCCCGGCTTCAGGTTGCTCATGCTGACCTTCTCGCCGACGCGGCTCATCTCTTCCGCGCGACGCGGCAGCGACATGCCGAGCGTGTCCTGGAACACGTAGCGCACGAAGCCGCTGCAATCGAGGCCGGAATCCGGCGAGTTACCGCCCCAGCGATAGCGCACGCCGATCATGTTGAGCGCGCCAACGACGACGTCGCCTGCCTTCCCCGCCATCCCGGCGAGGAACGACTTCGCGCCGCCGCTCGACGGCTGGGCACTGGTCTGCTGAAGGGAGGAAGTCGACCCGATTTGAGTCGAATTCGTGACATTCTGGTTAAAACTGCTGACTTCGTCGGCGAACGCGCCGGGAGCTGCTGCGAACAGGGCGCCGATGAACAGCCCGGCGAGGGTGCGCGCGCATGCCTGGGTCAGGGATCGATGCTGCATTGGTCGATGGAATTTGCTTAAAAATCAGCTGATTGGCGGAAAATTTCGGTCGATACTAGCCAGCGCGTAATCGTTTGTCAAAACAAATTAAAAAATACAATCGAGATGGTCAGACCATTGGACGCCTATCACGCTTTCCAGACCGCTTCCAACAGCTTTTGTGTGTAAGGATGTGACGGCTTCGTGAAGATGTCGGCGACCTCCCCGGACTCGACCACCACCCCGCCCTGCATCACCGCGACCCGGTGCGCCATCGCGCCGATCACCTCCAGGTCGTGGCTGATGAATACATAGCCGAGGTTGTATTTCTGTTGCAAATTCGCGAGCAGTTTCAGCACCTGCTGCTGGATCGACACGTCGAGCGCGGACGTCGGCTCGTCGAGGATCAGGATGCGCGGCTCCAGCACGAGCGCCCGCGCGATCGCGATCCGCTGGCGCTGGCCGCCCGAGAATTCATGCGGATAGCGATGCAGCACCGTGCGATCGAGGCCGACTTCGCGCAGCACGGCCAGCGACTTCGCTCGGCGCGCGTCGGGCGTCAGTTCCGGGCGGTGCAGTTCGAGCCCCTCGCCGACGATCCGCTCGATCGTGTGGCGAGGCGACAGCGAACTGAACGGATCCTGAAAGACAACCTGCATGTTCGAGCGCAGCGCAGTCTGTTCGCGACCGCGATAAGTCGACAGCGCACGCCCCTGAAACTCGATTTCGCCGTGCGCCGTCCGTTGCAGCCCGAGC
This sequence comes from Burkholderia sp. 22313, assembly GCF_052045245.1. Lineage (NCBI taxonomy): Bacteria > Pseudomonadati > Pseudomonadota > Betaproteobacteria > Burkholderiales > Burkholderiaceae > Burkholderia > Burkholderia sp. 22313. The sequence continues at coordinate 118,960 of NZ_JBQEON010000021.1, read as the reverse complement.
AGCGCCATCGCGAGCGTCGACTTCCCGGAGCCGGATTCGCCGACGATCCCGAGCGTCTCGCCCTGCCGTACCGACACGGACACGTCCTCGACCGCCGTCACCGGCATCGTGCCGAACCAGCCCGCGAAGCCCGGCCGCTTGCGCGCGAACTGCACGCTGACGTGGCGCGCATCGAGCACGACGGGCGCGATCGGCATCACCGGCGCGACCGCACGTTGCGGCCGGCTGTTCAGGAGCCGCCGGGTATACGGATGCGCCGGCTCGGCGAAAATCCGCTCGACCGTTCCGCTTTCGACCAGCTTGCCGCGCTCCATCACCGCGACCCGCTCCGCGAAGTGCCGCACGAGGTTCAGGTCGTGCGTGATCAGCAGGATCGCCATCCCGCGCTTTTCCGCCTCCTCGCGCTGCAGTTCGAGCAGCAGGTCGACGATCTGCGCGCGGATCGTCACATCGAGCGCGGTGGTCGGCTCGTCCGCCAGCAGGAGGCGCGGCCGGCACGCGAGCGCCATCGCGATCATCGCGCGCTGCCGCTGGCCGCCCGACAACTGGTGCGGGTAACTGTCGACGCGCTTCTCCGGCTCCGCGATTCCCGTGCGCGCGAGCAGCGCGATCGCGCGCTTGCGCGCTTCGGCCGCCGTCACCCCGTCGTGCAGCACGATCGTCTCGCCGATCTGCGCACCGATCGTATACAGCGGGTTCAGCGCGGTCATCGGCTCCTGGAAGATCATCGCGATGTCCGATCCGCGCAGCCCGCGCATCTCGCGCTCGCTCTTGCCGGCGAGGTCGTGCCCGGCGAAGCGGATCGTGCCGCTCACGTCGGCGTCGCGCAGCAGCCGCAGGATCGACAGCGCGGTCACGCTCTTGCCCGACCCCGACTCGCCGACGAGCGCCACGCGCTCGCCGCGGCCGATCGCGAGCGTCACGTCGTCGACCGCCACCGTGTCGCCGAAGCGCACGTGCAGATGCTCGAGCGACAGCAGCGGTTCGCCCGCGTTCGCGTTCGATACGTTCGGGTCGCTCATCGCTGCCCTCCCGCCGCGCGCACGGAGTCGGCGATCCGCGTGTCGAGCGCGTTGCGCAGCGCGTCGCCCATGAAGGTCAGCAGCAGCAGCGTCGCGACCAGCACGCCGAACGTCGACAGCGAGATCCACCACGCGTCGAGGTTGCCCTTGCCCTGCGCGAGCAGCTCGCCGAGGCTCGGTGTCGGGGGCGGCACGCCGAGCCCGAGGAAGTCGAGGCTCGTGAGCGCAAGGATCGCGCCGCTCATCCGGAACGGCAGGAACGTGATCACGGGCGTCAGGCTGTTCGGCAGCACGTGGCGCCAGATGATCTGCCAGTTGGTGAGGCCCATCGCGCGGGCCGCGCGCACGTAGTCCTGCGTGCGGTTGCGCAGGAACTCGGCGCGCACGTAGTCGGCCAGGCCGATCCAGCCGAACAGCGACAGCAGCACGATCAGCAGCAGGAAGCTCGGCTCGAAGATCGACGCGAAGATGATCAGCAGGTACAGCTCGGGCAGCGAACTCCAGATCTCGATCAACCGCTGCCCGACGATGTCGATGCGCCCGCCGAAGAAACCCTGCACCGCGCCCGCGGCGATCCCGAGCAGCGTGCCGATCACGGTCAGGATCAGCCCGAACTCGACCGACACGCGGAACCCGTATACGAGCCGCGCGAGCAGGTCGCGCCCCTGCGCATCGGTGCCGAGCCAGTTCGCGCGCGACGGCGGCGCCGGGTTCGGCACGGTCGAGAAGTAGTTCAGCGTGTCGTAGTAATAGCGGTTCGGCGGATAGACGACGAAGTTGCCCGGTGCCTCGAGCCGTTTGCGGACGTACGGATCGAGATAGTCGGCCGGCGTCGGGAAATCGCCGCCGAAGGTCGTCTCCGGGTACGCATGGAACATCGGGAAATAGTACTGGCCGTCGTAGTGCACGACGAGCGGCTTGTCGTTCGACCACAGCGGCGCGGCCAGGCTCGCGGCGAACGCGATGACGAAGATCACGAAGCTCCAGTAGCCGAGGCGTTGCTGGCGAAACCGCTGCCACACGCGGCGCGCGGGAGACGGCGACACGCGCGCACGCGCGGCGTCGAGGCGGGACGACATGACGGCCCGGTTCATCGCGCACCTCGCCCGGCGAGCGCGGGCAGGCAGAGGGACGCGCCGGCAAGCAGCGTGCGGACGGACGGTTTCATGTCAGCGCTCCAGGTTGTCGAATTGAATGCGCGGGTCGACCCACACGTAGCAGAGGTCCGAGATCAGCTTGGTCGCCAGTCCGATCAGCGTGAACAGGTACAGCGTGCCGAGCACGACCGGATAGTCGCGCCGCACGACCGACTCGTACGACAGCAGCCCGAGGCCGTCGAGCGAGAACAGCGTCTCGATCAGCAGGCTGCCCGTGAAGAACGCGCCGATGAACGCGGCCGGGAACCCGACGATCAGCGGCAGCATCGCGTTGCGGAACACGTGCTTCCACAGCACGGTGCGCTCGGCGAGCCCTTTCGCGCGCGCGGTCAGCACGTACTGCTTGCGGATCTCGTCGAGGAATGCGTTCTTCGTGAGCATCGTGACGACCGCGAAGCTGCCGACGACCGATGCGGTGATCGGCAGTGCGATGTGCCACAGATAGTCGAGCACCTTGCCGATCGTCGACAGCTGCGAGAAGTTGTCCGACGTGAGCCCGCGCAGCGGGAACAGCTGCCAGAACGAGCCGCCGCCGAACAGCACGAGCAGCAGCACGCCGAGCACGAAGCCCGGAATCGCATAACCGACCAGCACGACGAGGCTCGTCGCGACGTCGAACGGCGAACCGTTGCGGACGGCCTTCGCGATGCCGAGCGGCACCGAGATCAGGTAAGTGACGAAGAAGGTCCACAGCCCGATGCTGATCGACACCGGCAGCTTCTGCACGATCAGCGACCACACGCTCTGGTGACGGAAATAGCTTTCGCCGAGATCGAAGCGCGCGAAGCGCTTCAGCATCAGCCAGTAGCGCTCGAGCGGCGGCTTGTCGAAGCCGTACAGCGCCTTGAGCTGCGCGAGCTGCTGCGCGTCGACGCCGGTATGCGCGCGCATCCCGAACGGCGCCGCGCCCTGCTCCGTCGCGCCCTTGCGCAGTTCCTGCACGGCCTGTTCGACCGGGCCGCCCGGCACGAACTGGATCACGGCGAACGTGAGCGTGAGCACGCCGACGAGCGTCGGGATCATCAGCAGCAGGCGTTTGAGGATGTAGCTCCACATAGGGTGTCGACTCGCGATCGTCAGGCTGGGTTGAACGAAGGGCCGGCAGGCTTCAGTGATCGGGCTTGGCCCACCAGGTCGACACGACCCAGCCCTCGGCCGAATAGTACAGCGGCAGCGTCTGCGGATAGCCGAGCGTGCGCTTGTACGCGATCCGGTGCGTGGTGCTGTACCACTGCGGGACCGCGTAATAGCCATGCATCAGCACGCGGTCGAGCGCATGCGTCGCGTCGAGCAGGTCATCGCGCGTCTGCGCGGTGCCGAGTGCATGCAGCAGTGCGTCGACCGCCGGCGACTTCAGCCCGATGAGGTTGTCGGAGCCCGGTTCGTCGGCGAACTTGCTGGCGTAGCGCGAGTACTGCTCGGCGCCTGGCACCTGCACGCCGGGCAGCCGGACCGTCGTCATGTCGTAGTCGAACGCGTCGAGGCGCTTTTGCAGCAGCGCGTAATCGGCGGTGCGAAAGCGCGCTTCGATGCCGAGCTTCGCGAGATTGCGCTGGTAGGCGGTCACGACACCTTCCATCGCCGCGCCGGAGTCGTCGAGGATCTCGAACGTGAACGGCTCGCCCTTCGCGTTACGCAGCGCGCCGTCGCGGTAGGTCCAGCCGGCCTGTGCGAGCAGCGCGCGCGCCTTGAGCAGGTTCGCGCGCAGCGAGCCCGGCGGATTCGTGTCCGGCTGCGTGACCATCGGGCCGAACACGGCCGGGTCGAGCTGCGCGCGCAGCGGCTCCAGCAACTTCAGCTCGCCCAGGCCGGGCGTGCCGGTCGCCTGCAGGTCGGTGTCGGCGAAATAGCTGTCGAGGCGCGTGTACGCGCTATAGAACAGCTGGCGGTTCAGCCATTCGAAGTCGAACGCCAGATCGAGCGCCTGGCGCACGCGCACATCGCGAAACAGCGGCCGACGCAGGTTCATGAAGAAACCCTGCATGCCCGCGCCGTTATGCTGGCGGAATTCGCGCTTGACGAGTTCGCCGCTGTCGAAGCGCTTGCCGACGTCGCGCCGCGTCCAGTTACGCGCGATGTATTCGACCAGCACGTCGTACTCGCCGGCCTTGAACGCCTCGAGCCGCGCGACGCCATCGCCGTACAGCTTGTAGACGATCCGCTCGAAGTTGTCGGTGCCGACCCGCACCGGCAGATTGGCGCCCCAGTACGCGGGATTGCGCCGATAGGTAATCGTGCGGCCGTTGTCGTAGCGCTCGATCAGGTACGGACCGCTGCCGATCGGCTGCTCGAACGCGAGCTGGTCGAACGGAATCCGCGAACCGTCCGCGCGCAGCCCCCACTTGCGCGAGAACACCGGCACGCCGCCGGCAATCAGCGGCAGCTCGCGATTCGCGCTGCGGAAGTCGAAACGCACGGTCGCGCGGTCGATCACCACGGCCTTCTCGATCTCCGCGAAATACGCGCCGAACTGCGGTGCGGCCAGCTTGCTCTTCAGCGTGTCGAACGAAAACTTGACGTCGTCGGCCGTGACCGGGTCGCCGTTCGAGAAGCGCGCGCGCGGGTTCAGGTGGAACCTGACCGAATGGCGGTCCGGCGCGATGTCGATGTCGTCGGCGAGCAGGCCGTACGCGGACGCCGGTTCATCCGAGCTGCCGGTCGTGAGGCTCTCGAACAGCATGTCGATGCCCGGCGCGGGGTTGCCGCGCATCGTGAACGGATTGAACTTGTCGAACGACGTCAGCCGGTTCGGGTTCGCGAGCACGAGCGTGCCGCCCTTCGGCGCATCGGGGTTCACGTAGTCGAAATGCTTGAAGCCCGGCGGATATTTCGGCTCGCCATACTGCGCGATCGCGTAGGCCGCGTGTGCGGCGGTGGCGGCCAGCACGGCCTGTATTGCCCATACTGCCGCCGTGCGGCCGGCGGAGCGTAACGCATGCGCGGCGCCGAAGCGGATGCGCGTGGCGGCGGCCCGGGGCGAACCCTTCGTCATAGAGGCCCTGTCGATCGATTGAGGGGGTTATCGTGGGTCGATTCTACCCATTCAATTCGACAGCGAGCCAACTCGCGGGTTTTCATGCGTGGCGCCGGCGCGTCGCAACATCCGCGTGCGGCTCGCGCGGGCCAAAAGAAAACCGCCACGCGGGCGGTTTTCCTGTCGTGCGCGCACGCATCGCGCGTGCGCCGTGTGTCGATCAACGCCAGCCGTTGTGGCGGCCGTTGTCCCAGTGACCGCGATCGCGATCGCCGCCCCAGCCGCGGCCATGATGGCGATACCACTCGTCGCGGCCCCAGTAGCGGCGGCCATCCCAGTAGCGATCGCCATGCCAGCCGATCACGATCGCCGGTGCGTAGACGGGCGCCGGTGCATAGACAGGCGCCGGCTGGTAGACGACCGGCGGCGGCGGCGGCGCATACACGGGCGCGGGCGCGACGTAGACCGGAGCCGGCACGCCGACGTTGATCCCGACATTGACTCCCGCCATTGCTGCGCCCGACACGAGCAAGGCCGTCATACCGGTCAAGAGCGAGGCAACACGCAAAGTCTTCATGGATTCCTCTTCGAGTTGTTTCATGTGTGATTCGACTATAACGGCAAGCGCCGTCCCGGCATATTTCAAGTTTGTAAGAACTGATGCGCGGCATCGCAACCGCAAGCGTGCGCTAACGTCTTGTAACAATTGACGGTCCGGAGCAGCGACGACCTTTTCCGCCAGTCGGTCCGAGATTTCGCGCCAGCCACGCCGCTGCCTTGTGTACTTCGCGCACCAGATCATACTGCCGGCTCCGTCCGCGGGCCAACGCCGTCGAAGCGGTGCGCCAGCATCCCGCAGGCGAAAAAAAGGCGACACTCGCGTGCCGCCTTCTCATGACCGGCGCTTCGCGCCGTGATGCCGCTTAACGCGACATCATGTTCATGCTGACGTTGTGCATCACCCACAGCGTGCCGACGATCAGGATCGCCGCCGTCAGCACGGTGTAGCTGAACGCCATGACGTTCCAGCGCTGGCCGGACGAACCGTTCATGTGCAGGAAGTACACGAGGTGCACGACGATCTGCACGAACGCGAGCACGGCCAGCCCGATCAGCGATGCGTGGGGCGACAGCACGCCGCCCATCACGAGGCCGAACGATGCCGCCGTGAGCAGCACCGACAGGATGAAACCGGCGACATAGCCGCCGACGCTGCCGTGCCCTTCTTCGAGTTGAGACGAATGCGAATGGGCCATTTAGATCACGCTCGCAAGATAGACAAAGGAAAACACGCAGATCCACACGATGTCGAGGAAGTGCCAGAAGAGGCTCAGGCACGTCAGGCGCCGCAGGTCGCGATCGGTCAGGTCGCCGCCGCGCATCACGATCTGCCCGGCGAGCACGATCATCCACAGAAGGCCTGCCGTCACGTGCAACCCGTGCGTGCCGACCAGCGTGAAGAATGCCGACAGGAACGCGCTGCGCTGCGGGCCCGCGCCTTCCGCGATCAGGTGCGAGAACTCGCGCAGTTCCATCGCGAGGAACGCCGCGCCGAGCACGAACGTCACCGCGAGCCAGGCGAGCAGCGCGCCGCGCCGCTGCTTGTACGCGGCGAGCATCGCGAAGCCGTAGGTGATGCTCGACAGCAGCAGCGCGGCGGTTTCGACCGCGACGCCCGGAATGTCGAACAGGTCCTTCGCGGTCGGGCCGCCGGCATACTGGTGGCCGAGCACCGCGAACGTCGCGAACAGTGCCGCGAAGATCACGCAGTCGGTCATCAGGTACAGCCAGAAGCCGAATACCGAGTGCGACGGCGGATGGTCGTCGTGCTCGAGCAGGGTTGCGCTCAAGGTTTTCTGCAGCATCAGTTGGCCTCCAGTTCCACGTCGTCGACATGCGTGGCCACGCGCGCCGCCGGTTGCTTCTCTTCGATCTTGCGTACTTTCGACGCCGGGATGTAGTAGCCGTCGTTGTCACGCGAGCTGTAGACCACGAGCGTCGCGACGATGCCGACGAGGCCGCCGATCGCCATCCACCAGATGTGCCACACCAGCGCGAAGCCGAGCACCAGGCTGAAGATCGCGACCACGAGGCCCGCGCACGTATTCGACGGCATGTGGATGTCGCGGATCGTCGCCGGGTTCGGCCGGCCGTCGCCGCGCGCTTTCATGTCGGCGTACGCGTCGAGCGTGCGCACTTGCGGGATCACCGCGAAGTTGTACTCCGCCGGCGGCGACGTGGTGGCCCACTCGAGCGTGCGGCCGCCCCACGGATCGCCCGTGGTGTCGCGGTATGCCGGCAGGTTGCGGTTGCGGATGCTGACGACCAGTTGCAGCAGCTGGCACGCGATGCCGATCGCGATCAGCACGGCGCCGAACGCGGCGATCAGCAGCCACGGATGCCACGCCGGGTTGTCGTAGTGGTTCAGACGACGCGTCATGCCCATGAAGCCGAGCACGTAGAGCGGCACGAACGCGACGTAGAAGCCGACCTGCCAGAACCAGAATGCCGCCTTGCCGAGCTTCTCGTTCAGCTTGAAGCCGAACGCCTTCGGGAACCAGTAGTTGAAGCCCGCGAGATAACCGAACAGCACGCCGCCGATGATCACGTTGTGGAAGTGCGCGATCAGGAACAGGCTGTTGTGCAGCACGAAGTCCGCGCCCGGAATCGCCATCATCACGCCGGTCATCCCGCCGATCGTGAACGTGACCATGAAGCCGATCGTCCACAGCACGGGCGTCGTGAATTCGATCCGGCCGCGGTACATCGTAAACAGCCAGTTGAACACCTTCACGCCGGTCGGGATCGCGATGATCATCGTCATGATGCCGAAGAACGCGTTCACGTTCGCACCGGAGCCCATCGTGAAGAAGTGATGCAGCCACACGAGGAACGACAGCACCATGATCGCGCAGGTCGCGTACACCATCGTCTTGTAGCCGAACAGCGGCTTCCTGGAGAACGTCGCGATGACTTCCGAGAAGATGCCGAACGCCGGCAGGATCAGGATGTACACCTCCGGATGGCCCCACGCCCAGATCAGGTTCAGGTACAGCATCGCGTTGCCGCCGGCTTCGTTCGTGAAGAAGTGCATGCCGAGGTAACGGTCGAGGCCGAGCAACGCGAGCGTCGCGGTCAGGATCGGGAACGACGCCATGATCAGCACGTTCGTGCAGAGGGCCGTCCACGTGAACACCGGCATCTTCATCAGCGTCATGCCGGGCGCGCGCATCTTGATGATCGTCACGAAGAAGTTCACGCCGGTCAGCAGCGTGCCGACGCCGGAGATCTGCAACGCCCACAGGTAGTAGTCGACCCCTACCCCCGGACTGAACTGCAGTTCCGACAGCGGCGGATACGCAAGCCAGCCCGTCTGTGCGAATTCGCCGATCACGAGCGACACGTTGATCAGGATCGCGCTGACCGCCGTCATCCAGAAGGAGAGCGAGTTGATGAACGGGAACGCGACGTCGCGTGCGCCGATCTGCAGCGGCACGACCAGGTTCATCAGGCCGACCATGAACACCATCGCCATGAAGAAGATCATGATCACGCCGTGTGCCGTGAAGATCTGGTCATAGTGGTGCGGCGGCAGATAGCCGGGCGCGTTGTACGCGAGCGCGAGCTGCATGCGCATCATGATCGCGTCGGCGAAGCCGCGCAGCAGCATGATCAGCGCGACGATGATGTACATCACGCCGAGTTTCTTGTGATCGACCGTGGTCAGCCATTCCGTCCACAGCCACTTCCAGCGGCCGGTGATCGTCAGCGCGGCGAGGACGCCCAGCACGGCCAGCCCCATGAAGGCACCGGCCACCATGATGATGGGCTGATCGAACGGGATCGCCGATAGTGTGAGTTTGCCGAACATGCGTTACCCCTTCGTGCCGCAGGCGGCGTCCTTCAGATCGAGGACGTGGCCATCGTTGTATTTCGCGATGATGTTGTGGAAGAGTCGCGGATCGACCGACGAGAAATAGCGCACCGGCGCCTTCTCGCTCGGCTGCGCGACGGTGCCGTACACGGTCGCGTCGAGCCGGTCCGGCGAGGCCTTCACCTTCTGCACCCACGCGTCGAACTGTTCGCGCGGCTCGGCAAGCGTGCGGAACTTCATGTCGGAGAAGCCGCGGCCGCTGAAGTTGGCGGCCGTGCCCGCGTAGTCGCCGGCTTCGTCGGCGATCAGGTGCAGGCGCGTCTGCATGCCGGCCATCGCGTAGACCTGGCCGCCGAGCTGCGGAATGAAGAACGAGTTCATCACCGAATCCGACGTGATGCGGAAGTTCACCGGCGTGCCGACCGGAATCGCGAGCTGGTTCACCGACGCGATGCCGAGTTCCGGATAGATGAACAGCCACTTCCAGTCGAGCGCGACGACTTCGACGTCGATCGGCTTCACCGACGACTCGAGCGGCTTGTACGGATCGAGCTCGTGCGTGGTTTTCCACGTGAGCACGCCAAGGAACAGGATGATCAGCGTCGGCACCGTCCAGATCACGACTTCGATCGCGGTCGAGTGCGACCAGTTCGGCGCATAGGTGGCATTGCGGTTGGACGCGCGATAACGCCACGCGAACCACAGCGTGAGCAGGATCACCGGCACGACGACGATCAGCATCGCCCACGTCGAGGTCGCGATCAGCGCCTTTTCGGCGGCGCCGACGCTTCCTTTCGGATTTAGTACATCTAAATTACAGCCTGACAGGCTTAGCGCCGCGCCGATTGACATCAGCGCGGTCCAGCCTTTTGAAGCTTTTCTTTTCATCACACAGCCCGAGGGTCATTGAAATCGTTGCGTATGCCCGATGCGCATTCGATCCACGAAAGTGGCCGAATCATACGTCGCGCGAGCGCGATGAAAAAACGGGAGACGCGGCAAATCATCATTGCAAAATCCGCAGTGAGACACATTGTCGCGGGGGCAATTTCACGCAGCCGGATACGCGACGTCACGCGACGTCACGCGGTCGCAGGCCGGCCCGGCGCTGCCCGTGCCGGCCTCGATGGAGATGCGCACAACGATCGCATCGTCGATGCGATGCGATCGCGGCGCAGGATGTCACGCGATCAGCCGTGCGCCGATGCCATGTAGGCCGGCTGGGCCGGTGCACCGCCGTCGCCGGTCGGCACCTTCGAATGGCTGGCGTCTTCGATCAGCCGTCCGACGGTCGGATCGATCGCGTCGGTGAACGGTTTCGGATCGACGCCGACCATCAGCACGACCAGCGCGAGCGATGCGAACATCACGATCTCGCGGCGGCTGAGATCGGTGAGCTTCGCGATGCGCGGGCTCGCGATCTTGCCGAACACGACGCGCTTGACCATCCACAGCGTGTACGACGCGCTGAGGATCAGCGTGAGCGCCGCGATCGCGCCGATCCAGAAATTGAAGCGGATCGCGCCCATGATGACCATGAACTCGCCGACGAAGCCCGACGTGCCCGGCAGGCCGACGTTGGCCATCGCGAACAGCAGCGCGAACGTCGCGAAGCGCGGCATCACGCCCGCCACGCCGCCGTACGCGGCGATCTCGCGCTGCTTTGTGCGATCGACCAGCACGCTCACGCACAGCAGCATCGCGCCCGCGACGAAGCCGTACGACACGAGCTGCACGATCGCGCCTTCGACGCCGATCCGGTTGAACAGGAACAGCCCGAGCGTGACGATCCCCATGTGCGCGACCGTCGAATACGCGAGCAGCTTGCCGAGGTCGGTCTGCGCAAGCGCGATCAGGCTCGCATAGACGATCGCGAACAGCGACAGCGCGATCACGGCCGGCGCGAAGAAGTGGCTCGCGTCCGGCGTGATCGGCAGCGCGAAGCGCAGGAAGCCGTAGCCGCCGAGCTTGAGCATCGCGAGCATCAGCGCGGCGCCCGTCGGGCCGTCCGTGTAGACGTCGCGCAGCCACGTGTGGACCGGCCACATCGGCACCTTGACCGCGAACGCGGCGAAGAAGCCGAGGAACACCAGCAGCTGCGGCGCGAAGCCGAGCTGCAGCGTGCGCCATGCATTCATGTCGAACGTGTGCGACTTCGCGAACAGGTACAGCATCGCCATCAGCAGCAACAGCGAACCCGCGAACGAGATGAAGAAGAACTTCACGGCCGCGTACACGCGATGCTCCCTGCCCCACGTGCCGATCAGCAGGTACAGCGGAATCAGCGTCGCCTCGAAGAAGATGAAGAACAGCAACCCGTCCTGCGCGACGAACACGCCGATCATCAGCCCCGACAGGATCAGGAACGACGCGTAGTACTGCGCGACCCGCACCGTGACCGATTCCCACGATGCGATCACGACGACGAGCGTCGTGAAGGCGGTCAGCACGACGAGCCACAGCGACGCGCCGTCGATCCCGACCCGCCAGCCGGCGTTGAAGGCGGCCAGCCAGTTGCGGGTTTCGGCGAACTGCATCGTGGCCGAATGCGAATCGAAGCCAGTGACAAGCGGCACGACGGCGGCCAGCCCCGCGAGGGCACCGACGAGCGCGATTACTCGCGTGCGCTGCGGATGACGGTCGGAACCGGCGCGCAGCAGGCACACGCCGAACAGGATCGGAACCCAGATCGCCAGGCTCAGAAAGGGGAAATCATGCATGTCAACAGGCCTTGAGAGGGTCGCGCACTGCATCGGGAACAGGCGTGACGAAGGAAACGAAATCAAATCGACAGATAGATTTCGCGGATCGCCAATGTTGGCAAAATGTAAAGCGGAATCAGCGCAAAGATTGATGCCGCTCAAACGCAATCGGGTTAACCAGCATAAGGCGATTGACAATTTTTTGCATCGCAGCAGAGTTTCAATTTGCGGAGCACAGGTAATCCGCTGATTTTTATGCGTAATTTTTCGTATTGATCAGCGGTGCCGATCGCAGGAATCGGTGCAATGCCGCATTTTTGCGGAAAACCCGGTGCGCGCGGGCACAAGAGCAAAATAAGGGGCAGGATAGGCGCGCGCGCCTCGATCCTTACATTGACACTTTCATTTTTACTTCATCAACTGCCGACCACCGCGATCGGGAACACCGAAAGCCGCAGCACATTCGGTTGACCAACGCTGATGACTGAGCCGGTCCCGCACGCGCATCGTCATCGCGCGATAGTGATTGTGTTGCGCGGCGAAATGGACGAAGCGGCTGTCGCGAGTCGCATAGAGCGGCGACGATGCGAGCGCGATGGCGTCGACGATGTAGCGCGCGTCGAGCACGCCCGCGTCCCGCAGTTCGACATAGATCGCCTGCTGGTCGCTACCGCTCGCATAGACCGACGACCGATCGTCGAAGCGCTCGATACGCGCACAGATCCGTTCGACCGGTCGCGCATCGGCGCGACGTTGCGCACGCCGATCATGCACGAGTTGATCGCCCAGGCCGTGGTCGGTACCGATCACCCAATCGCGGCCATCGATCACGTTGTCGACCGTCTGACGCGGGTCGATCGCGAGGATGTCGGCGTCGACCCAGAACACGAACGCGATGTCCGCATGCGGGTTCAGGTGCCGCGCCGGCTCGCGCGTACGTTGCTGCGCGGCGCGCCGGTCATCCATCGCGACGAGCTGCGCGATGATCGCGTGGTACTTGTGCAGCACCTGCTGGCGCTCACCGTACACGTGCGTGCCGTCGACGATCGCGTGCCGGCAGCCATGCTCCCGCGCGTAACGCGCGTGATTGTCGACGCGCCCGTCGACAGGACGATGCGGAAGAATGGTCAGTACGGAATGCATGCGTGCCGGAGCTCCAACGTGAGACACGCAAGGCGATACGCCTATTTAGCGCATCAGCGCCGCTCAAGTCGAGCATTGATTGGGTGTCCGGACGAAGCGCGGCACCAATCGGCAAGACCGGGCCAGCCCAAAACGGAAGCGGAAAAAGAAAAAGCCCCGCAAGTCCGAGAACTTGCGGGGCTTTGTCACCGCTTTTGGCGGAGACGGAGGGATTCGAACCCTCGATCCAGGTTTTGGCCCAGATGCTCCCTTAGCAGGGGAGTGCCTTCGACCTCTCGGCCACGTCTCCCAAACTTTCGCTCGCACCAGGGAGGCAGTGCGACGAGAACGAGATAATATAGGGTTTCGAACCGCCCGTCAATTTCCGTGATGCATTTTCTTCAATGCATCACAAAAAATTTACGCAGCCTGATCCAGTTCGAATGCCTTGTGCAGTGCGCGGACGGCCAGCTCCATGTACTTCTCGTCGATCAGTACCGAAATCTTGATTTCGGACGTCGAGATCATCTGGATGTTGATGCCCTCTTCCGACAGCGTGCGGAACATCTTGCTCGCGACGCCCACGTGCGAACGCATGCCGACGCCGACGACCGACACCTTCGACACCTTCGGGTCGCCCTGCACGCGCTCGGCGCTCACATGGCCCTGCACCTGGTTGGTGAGGATGTCCATCGCCTTCTGGTAGTCACCGCGACCGACCGTGAACGTGAAGTCCGTCTTCCCTTCGACGCTCTGATTCTGGATGATCATGTCGACGTCGACGTTCGCGTCGGCGACCGGGCCGAGGATCTGATACGCGATGCCCGGCTTGTCGGGCACGCCCATCACCGCAATGCGTGCTTCGTCGCGCTGGAACGCGATGCCGGAAATGACTGCCTTTTCCATGGTCTCGTCTTCTTCAAAAGTAATCAGGGTGCCCGAGCGCATTTCTTCGTCGAGCGCAATCAGCGGATCGGTCAGGCTCGACAGCACGCGCGTCTTCACCTGGTATTTACCGGCGAATTCGACCGAGCGGATCTGCAGGACCTTCGAGCCGAGGCTGGCCATTTCCAGCATTTCCTCGAACGTCACGCGGTCGAGGCGTCGCGCCTCTTCGACCACGCGCGGGTCGGTCGTGTAGACGCCGTCGACGTCCGTGTAGATCATGCACTCTTCGGCATCCAGCGCGGCCGCGACCGCCACCGCCGACGTGTCCGAACCGCCACGGCCCAGCGTCGTGATGTGGCCATCCGGATCGACGCCCTGGAAGCCCGTGATGATCACGACCTTGCCGGCATTCAGATCGGCCTTCACGCGTTCGTCGTCGATCGAGTGAATGCGCGCCTTCGTGAACGCGCTGTCCGTCTTGATCGGCACTTGCCAGCCTGCGTAGCTCACGGCCTCGACGCCGATTTCCTGCAGCGCGATCGACAGCAGGCCGACGCTGACCTGCTCGCCGGTCGACGCGATCATGTCGAGCTCACGCGGGCTCGGCTGGCTCGAAATCTCTTTCGCGAGACCGAGCAGGCGGTTGGTTTCGCCGGACATCGCGGACGGCACGACCACCATCTGGTGCCCGGCCTGATGCCATTTTGCGACGCGTTTCGCGACGTTCTTGATGCGCTCGACCGAGCCCATCGAAGTGCCGCCGTATTTGTGTACGATGAGTGCCATTGTCGTTCTGAACTGGAGGAGAAACCGCACGGGCGCGCTGGGCAGGCCGCGTTGCCGTTCGGTCACGCGGCTTGTGGCTGTGGACGGACGACGAGAGGAACGGCTGGGACGCAACACGCAAGCGTGACGGATTTTGCCCGGAAGGCCGATCAGGCCGCGCAAACCGGGTACGTCACGCGGAAAACCTGCACAAAACGCTCAAAAATCGAGCCGAGCAAACGACCGAGCGTACCCGATAGAGGCCCGCTTGACAAGCCGCCGCAAGCCGCCGGCCGGCTTGGCAAGCGTTCCGGCGCTGTTTACCAAATGGTGAAAACCGGCGCGCGATCGCGCGGCCGGACGTGTGCCGCCGCTACGCGATCAGCAGGTCGGGACGCCACTCGATCCGGCGCCACGTACCGTCGCCGGATAGCCCGTCGCCGTGATTCACGCCGAGCCGCGGCACGTAGACAAGCCGGTCGCCCGCGAACAGCAGCGGCACGTCGCGCTGCCAGGCCGGCACGCCGCGCTCCTGGAACAGGTTCTTGAGGGTGCGCCCCGGCCCGCCCGGCGCCGTGCGCAGCCGCTCGCCGCCCGCACGGGCGCGCGCGACGAGCGCCGCGCCGCGCAGCAGCGCTTCGGGCACCGCGTCGTCGCTGCCGGCTTCGACCGGCGCGAACACGAACGTGCCGCGCCACGCGGGCACACGCCAGATTTCCTGTCCGTCCCATGCCAGCGAGAATTCGGGGTGCGGCGTCCCCGTGCCGTCGTCGGCCGGCTCGGCGCTGTCGCCCGCCTCCCAGTACACGGCATCGCGATAGAGCCGCAGGCATTGCCCGGCGTGATCGACCCGCAGCGCATGCGCGTCGTGCGCATCGCGCAGTTGCCGCATCATGTTCGCCAGCCGGCCCGCCGACGCGCTCGGCAGGCCGAGCCGGCGCATCCAGAAGCGCAGCAGGTTCGCACCGCGCGCGTCGTCGAACGCGACGAGCGCATCGCGCGACAGCGCGCGGCCTGCGTCGCGCGCGGCGCCGGCGTAATCCAGTTCGGCCAGATCGTCGAGCAGCCGCTGCGCGGCGGCCGCATGCTGGGCCGCGCGACCCAGCGCATCGCGAAAGCCCGGAAAGTGCACGGCAAGGGTCGGCAGCACGTCGATGCGCAATGCATTGCGCGCGTAGCGCGTGTCGCCGTTCGATTCGTCGTCGATCCACGCGAGCTGACGCTCGGCCGCATAGCGCTCCAGTTGCGCGCGCAACAAGCGCAGCAGCGGGCGCACGCGCTCGACGCTCGCACCGTCAGGACGATAGCGCGGCGCCATCGCGGCCAGGCCGGCGATTCCCGCGCCGCGCAACAGCTGCAGCAGCACGGTCTCGGCCTGGTCGTCCGCATGTTGCGCAACCCAGAGCGTGGCCGCGCCGTGACGTTCGCACATCGCGTCGAGCGCGGCATATCGGCGCTCACGCGCCGTTGCTTCGATGCCGAGACCGCTGTCGCGCGGCACGTCGACCCGAGCCGATTCGAACGCGACACCGAGCTGCTCGGCCATCGCCCGCGCATGCGCGACCCATGCGTCGGCGTTCGCGCTCAAGCCGTGATGCACGTGCAGCGCGACGCAACGCGCCGCGCCCGCCACGCGCACGGCCGCGTCGAGCAGCACCGTCGAGTCGAGGCCGCCGCTGTACGCGATCGCGATGCGCGCATCGGACGGCAGATCGGCAAGCGCAACGCCGACCGCGTCGAGTACGACGCGGTCGGCGGAGAATTCGGTCGGGGGAATCACGAGAGAAACGCGCGCCGTGCGGCGCGCGATGCGAGCACGCCGGTCATGCGCCGGGCGTGGTTTCCTTGAACTTGCCGTAGGCCATCAGGCGCTCGAAGCGGCGCTCGCGCAGCGCATCGATGCTCATGCCCTGGAACTGGCGCAGCGAATCGGCGAGCGCGCGGCGCAGCAGCGCGGCCATGCCCTTCGGATCGCGATGCGCACCGCCGAGCGGCTCGTTGATGATCTTGTCGATCAGGCCGAGCGCCTTCAGGCGATGCGCGGTCAGGCCCAGCGCTTCCGCGGCCTCGGGTGCCTTCGCGGCGCTCTTCCACAGGATCGACGCGCAGCCCTCCGGCGAGATCACCGAGTAGGTCGAGAACTGCAGCATCATCACGGTGTCGGCCACCGCGATCGCGAGCGCGCCGCCCGAGCCGCCCTCGCCGATCACGGTCGTGATGATCGGCGTCTTCAGCTCGGCCATCACGTACAGATTGCGGCCGATCGCCTCCGACTGGCCGCGCTCTTCCGCGCCGATGCCCGGGTATGCGCCCGGCGTGTCGACGAACGTGAAGATCGGCAGCCCGAACTTCTCGGCGAGACGCATCAGGCGTTCAGCCTTGCGATAGCCTTCCGGACGCGGCATCCCGAAGTTGCGCGCCGCGCGTTCCTTCGTGTCGCGGCCCTTCTGGTGGCCGATCACCATGCACGGATGACCGCCGAAGCGCGCGAGACCGCCGACGATCGACACGTCGTCCGCGAACGCGCGGTCGCCGTGCAGCTCGTGAAAATCGGTAAACAGTTCCGCAACGTAATCGAGCGTGTACGGACGCTGCGGATGCCGCGCGATCTGCGAGACCTGCCACGGCGACAGGTTCGCGTAGAGGTCCTTCGTCAGTTGCTGGCTTTTCTTCGACAGCCGCTCGATTTCTTCCGAAATATCGACCGCCGAGTCGTCCTGCACGAATCGCAGCTCTTCGATCTTGGCCTCGAGTTCGGCGATCGGCTGTTCGAAATCCAGAAACGTGGTCTTCATGTGTTCGAATCCTTGGGTCTTGCGGCAGCGCGTATTCTACCCGCGCGGGCGATGCGCCAGACCGGCTCTCAACTATTGATGTTTAAAACCTGATAGCCGTCAATCAGCGTCGGTGTCGGGTACGTCGAGGCTGCGCCACATATACCAGGTCGCGACGGTACGCCACGGCTCCCAGTTGGCGGCCACCTCGCGTGCCTCGCTGCGCGTGACGGGCTCTCCGCTGAAGTAATTGACGCTGATCGCGCGGATCAGGCCGGGATCGTCCAGCGGCAGCACGTCCGGCCGCGACAGGTTGAAGATCAGGAACATTTCAGCCGTCCAGCGGCTGATGCCGCGGATCTGCGTGAGTTCCGCGATCACGTCCTCGTCGTCCATCGACGTCCATTTGTCGACGTGCAGCGCGCCGGACACGAAGTGTTGCGCGAGATCGAGAATGTATTCCGTCTTGCGCTTCGACAGTCCGCACGCAATCAGCTTGTCCGCGCCGAGCCGGATCACCGGCTGCGGTGCGAGTTTCGGACACGCATCCTCGATGCGCGCCCACAGCGCCTGCGCCGACGGCACCGAGATCTGCTGGCCGACGACCGAGCGCGCGAGCGTGACGAACGGGTCGCCGCGCTTCACGAGATGGGCAGGGCCGAACTTCGGAATCAGCTTCTTCAGGATGCGGTCGCGCTTGACGAGATCGGCGCACGCCTTGTCCCAGTATGCGGGACGCACGACACCGTCGACGGCGTCCGTGGCCGCATCGGATGCACGCGCCTTGCGGGCCGCGTCGGCAGCCGCCATCACGACTTCCGGCTGCGCCGCGTCCTTCGCGCGCGCGGGCTTCGCATGACCGTTGAGCGCGCCGTTCGGCACGGCGCGCGTCGCGTCCGCTTTCGCCGCTGGCGCGCGCTTGGCTGCCGGACGCGCGGCGACCGGAGTCGCACGCCTGACCGGCGCTTTTCTGGCCGTTGCCATCTTGCCTCCTACCTGACGGATCGGTCAGTGGAACGCGCCGCGCTCATACGCGACGCCATTCGGTCGATCCGCCCGGTTTGTCTTCAAGTGCGATTCCGGCTTCGAGCAGTTCCGCCCGAATCCGGTCCGCTTCGGCATAGTCCTTCGCTTGCTTCGCCGCGACGCGCGCGGCGATCTTCGCTTCGATTTCGTCGGCTGCGAGCCCGCCCGCCTGCGCGGCACCAGTGCCCTGCTGCAGGAACGCGCGCGGTTCGCGGCCGAGCAGGCCGAGCAGGCCCGCCAGCTGTTTCAGTTGCCGCGCGAGCGACGCATCGCGCGTGCGATTGACCTCGCCCGCCAGCTCGAACAGCGTCGCCACTGCGACCGGCGTGTTGATGTCGTCGTTCATCGCGGCTGCGAAACGCTGCGCATGCGGCTCGTTCCAGTCGAGCGCGAGCGTGTCGGGCTCGACATCCTTCAGCGCCGTGTACAGGCGCGTGAGCGATGCGCGTGCATCGTCGAGATGCACGTCGCTGTAGTTGAGCGGCGAGCGGTAGTGCGTGCGCACGATGAAGAAGCGCATGACCTCGGCGTCGTACCGCTCGAGCACTTCGCGGATCGTGAAGAAGTTGCCGAGCGATTTCGACATCTTCTCGTTGTCGACCTGCACGAAGCCGTTGTGCATCCAGTAATTGACGAACGTCTGGCCGGTCGCGCCTTCGCTCTGCGCGATCTCGTTCTCGTGGTGCGGGAATTGCAGGTCCTGCCCGCCACCGTGGATGTCGAAATGCTCGCCGAGCAGCGTGCAGCCCATCGCGGAGCACTCGATGTGCCAGCCCGGCCGGCCCATCCCGTATTTCGACGACCACGACGCACCGTCCGGATCGTCCGCCTTCGCGCGCTTCCACAGCACGAAATCGAGCGGATCGTCCTTCGCGTCGTTCGCGGCGACGCGTTCGCCCGCGCGCAGATCGTCGAGCGACTTGCCCGACAGCTTCCCGTAGCTCGCGAACTTGCGCACCGAATAATTGACGTCGCCGTCGCTCGCCTGGTATGCGTAGCCGTTCGTCTCGAGCGCCTCGATCATCCCGAGCATCTGCGGAATGAAATGCGTCGCACGCGGCTCGATGTCGGGCCGCTGGATGCCGAGCGCGGCTTCATCCTCGTGCATCGCGCCGATGAACCGGTCGGTCAGCGACTTGATCGTCTCGCCGTTCTCGACTGCGCGACGGATGATCTTGTCGTCGATGTCGGTGATGTTGCGCACGTACGTGACCCGGTAGCCGATCGCACGCAACCAGCGCTGGACGAGGTCGAACACGACCAGCATGCGCGCGTGGCCCACGTGACAATAGTCGTAGACGGTAATCCCGCATACGTACATCCGCACTTCGCCGGACTGGCGCGGCACGAAAACTTGCTTGTCACGCGCGAGCGTGTTGTAGATGCGCAGTGATTCCATAGAGATGAACCGTGAGCCGAAGGAAACCGCCCTGGCGAAGCTCGCCCTGCATGCGAAACGGACGGACCCTTGCCGCGGCACGACGCCGGGCGTCCTCGATATCACATGGGGCGGTCAGGCTGCAAGCACAGCGGTGACGGCCACGAGAGGCAAAGAAAGACTGTCTGCGGCTCGCCGGAACGCGCAGACGTTTTGTTAGAATGGCTCGGAGTATAACATTCCGATTTACGCCTATGAAACCTCATCGCGGCCGCGCGCCGAGCGCTGCGACCCTCGTTGCAACCGCCGTCATGGGCGTCGCGCTGACGCTTTTCGCGGCCCCTGCAGCGCATGCGCAAAAGGCCCCGCCCACCGCCGACGGCACCCCCGGAATCGACGCGTCGATCGCCGGCAAGCAGTGGAAACAGGCGCTCGCGCAACTCGACGCGCGCATCGCGGCGAATCCGCACGACGTGCAGGCGCAGTTCAAGCGCGGCACCGTGCTCGCCCGCCTGAACCGCGACGACGACGCGATCCAGCAGTTCGTCGCGATCACGCAGGCCTACCCCGAACTGCCCGAACCCTACAACAACCTCGCGGCGCTGTACGCGAAGCACGGCCGCTACGACGAGGCGCGCAGCGCGCTCGTCACCGCGACGCAATCGAACCCGAGCTACTCGCTCGCGTACGAGAACCTCGGTGACCTGTACCTGCGCCTCGCGGCCGAATCGTACAAGCGCGCGCAATCGCTCGGCCGCACGAGCGGCGCGACCGCGCAGCGCCTCGCCGATCTGCAGAAGATCGTGTCGCCGCCGAAACCGGCCGCCGGCGCGCGCGCCGTCACGCCGGCCACGCGCACCTACACCGATCGTGCCGCCGCGAACGTGAGCACCACCACGCTGCCGATGTCGCCGACGTTCCAGTTCAGCGGTCCGTCCGGTGCGCTGGCGGCGCCGTACGTCGCGCCGTCGCAATAAGCAGGCGGCGCAACCTTCCTTCCCTCCCAACCTGAGGATCGCAATGAAACGTCTGTTGCTGGCGCTTGGCGGCGCCGCCCTTCTCGCGACCGCGCCTGCTTTCGCGCAATCGGCTACCGCACACCCCGTCGTGCAGCTGAAGACCTCGCAGGGCGACATCCGCGTCGAGCTCTACCCGGAGAAGGCGCCGAAGTCGGTCGCCAACTTCCTCGATTACGTGAAGGCCGGCCAGTACAACGGCACGATCTTCCATCGCGTGATCAAGGGCTTCATGATCCAGGGCGGCGGCTACAAGACCAACTTCGAGGAGAAGCCGACCCGCGCGCCGATCCCGCTGGAGAGCCGCAATGGTCTGAAGAACCTGACGGGCACGATCGCGATGGCTCGCACCAGCGATCCGAACTCGGCCACCGCGCAGTTCTTCATCAATACTGTCGACAACAGCGGCCTCGACTACCCGAACCCGGACGGCAACGGCTATGCGGTGTTCGGCAAGGTCGTGTCGGGCCTCGACGTCGTGAAGAAGATCGAAGGCGTGGCGACGACCTCGCGCGGCCCGATGCAGGACGTGCCGGCCCAGCCGGTCGTGATCGAATCGGCCAGCATCGTCTCGAAATAAGCACCTGCCGGCACGTCCGGCGCCACACGCGGCCGCGTCCTACGACCGGCCGCGTGCCATTTAAACCGCCTCACCGAAGGAATTCATCATGGTTGAACTGCACACGAACCACGGCGTGATCAAGCTCGAACTGGACGCCGCGAAGGCACCGAAGACGGTCGAGAACTTCCTCAACTACGTGAAGAAGGGCCACTACGACGGCACGGTGTTCCACCGCGTGATCAACGGCTTCATGATTCAAGGCGGCGGCTTCGAGCCGGGCCTGAAGCAGAAGCCGACCGACGCGCCGATCGACAACGAAGCGAACAACGGCCTGAAGAACGACAACTACACGATCGCGATGGCGCGCACGAACGATCCGCACTCGGCGACCGCGCAGTTCTTCATCAACGTGAACGACAACGACTTCCTGAACCACTCGTCGCCGACGCCGCAGGGCTGGGGCTACGCGGTGTTCGGCAAGGTCGTCGAAGGCCAGGACGTGGTCGACAAGATCAAGGGTGTCAAGACGGGCAACGCGGGCTTCCACCAGGACGTGCCGGCCGACGACGTCGTGATCGAAAAGGCCGTGGTGGTCTGACGCACAGTCTACGGAGGCACTTCGATGTTGCAGGAGAGTCCGCCGCGAAGCGTCTCCGCGGGCGTGCCGGGCGAGCGCGAATACGCGCAAGCCGCACGCCCGTTCCTGTTTCTCTCCGATCTGCACCTGAGCGAGGCGATTCCGAAGACGGTCGCCGCGTTCGAGCATTTCGTGAAATACACGGCCGACAGCGCCGACTCGGTGTTCATCCTCGGCGATCTGTTCGAATACTGGATCGGCGACGACGTGCTCGACAACGATCCGTTTGCCGCGCGCATGGCCGCGCTGATGCATACGTTCTCGGAACGCGGCATCGCGCTCTACGTGATGCACGGCAACCGCGATTTCCTGCTCGGCCGGCGCTTCATGAAGGCGGCCGGCGCGATGCTGCTACCCGACCCGGCGCTGATCACGTCGTTCGGCCAGCGCATCGTGCTCGCGCACGGCGACGCGCAGTGCACGGCCGATCGCGGCTATCAGGTGTTTCGGCGGTTTGCGCGCAATCGCGTCGCGCAGGCGCTGTTTCTCGCGTGGCCGTTCCGCTGGCGCCGCGCGCTCGCGCAACGGATGCGATCGAACAGCGAAGCAGGCCGGATGCGCCCCGCTTCGGCGATCTACGACGTCACGCGCGAAGGCGTGGCGGCGCTATTCCGTAAAAGCCGCGCGAGCGTGATCATTCACGGTCACACGCACCGCCCTGCCCGCCACGTCGAACCGGGCGGGGTTCGCTGGGTGCTGCCCGACTGGGATCTCGACCACGGCATGCCGCGCGGCGGCTACCTGCGCGTCGACGCGGAAGGCATCCACGCAATGCCGCTCGACTGACGCGATCGACGCAACTGTCGCTGCCGGCGGCCGCCGGCAGGCGCTGCACTACGGCTGGCGCTCGACCGCCTTGCCCTCCAGTACCGCCGACAGCCTGCGCAGGTCGAGACGCGCCGCGTCCGCGCCCTGCAGCGTTTCCAGATGCGTACCGAGTTGCTCGAGCGCCGCGACGATCTCGTCGACGCGCCGGCTTTCCTTCGCCGCGTGATCGATCAGCCCGTGAATCGCGAGCGACATCGGGTCGTCCGCATTCGGGGTGATCCCGTATGCGCAGAACGCGGCGCGCTCGGGTTGCGGTTTGGGCTGCGCCGGCATCACGATGCGCGCCGGGTTGCCGACCGCGGTGCCGCCCGCCGGCACCGGCTTCACGACGACCGCGTTCGAACCGATCTTCGCGCCCGCGCCGACCGTGAAACCCCCGAGCACCTTCGCACCCGCACCGACGATCACGCCGGCCTCGAGCGTCGGATGGCGCTTCGCACCGCGCGTGAGCGACGTGCCGCCGAGCGTCACGCCCTGATAGATCGTGCAGTCGTCGCCGATGATCGCGGTCTCGCCGATCACCACCCCCATCCCGTGATCGATGAACACACGCCGGCCGATCGTCGCGCCCGGGTGAATTTCGATCCCCGTCATGAAGCGCCCGGCCTGCGATGCGAAGCGTGCGAGCCAGTAGCGCTTCGCGCGCCAGCATGCATGCGCGAAACGGTGCAGCACGAGCGCATGCAGCCCCGGATAACAGGTCAGCACTTCCCAGGCACTGCGAGCGGCGGGATCCCGCTCGCGAATCGTCGCAACGTCTTCGCGCAGTCTAGTGAACATGATCTGATCGGGGAAATGGCCGGCGCGCCCCGCCGGCGATGGCCGGCCGTTATCGCACCGGGTGATTTGCTTATGACGTCCGGCGATTGTAGGGCCACTCGCACGTGGCCGCACAGCATCGCGCGTTCACCCCGCCGGCGGCGCGGGTATTCGCGCGGAACGCCCGTCGTGGCGACCTTCGGGACCATGCGGTGAGCTGGCGCACACCGGGCGCAAGCGATCCGGTGGCCGGTGCAACGCAGCCGCCGCGGCCCGCAACGCGGCTGTCGCATGCGTAAGCGCCCGGCAGCCGGCGTGTCGACCGCCTACGCGTCGCCTTCGGGCTTGCCGGACTTCAGCAGGATGTGCTTTGCGATGCCGCGCAGGATGTTGACTTCCTCACGCTCGAGGCCGGTGCGCGCGAACAGGCGCCGCAGCCGCGGCATCAGCTTTTTCGGATTGCGCGGGTCGAGAAAATCGAGCGCGATCAGCGCGTTCTCGAGATGCGCGTACATCCGCTCGATCTCGTCGCTCTGCGCGAGCGTGCCGACCTCGGCTTGCACCGGGCGCGACGACTCGCTGCCCTGCGCGAGGAGCGCAACGCGCAGTTCATACGCGAGCACCTGGATCGCCTGCGCGAGATTCAGCGAACTGTAGGCCGGATTCGCCGGGATATGCGCGAGCGCGCTGCACTGCTCGACGTGCTCGTTCGCGAGGCCCGTGCGCTCGTTGCCGAACACGAGCGCGATGTCGCCGGTACCGACCTGCATGCACGCCAGCTCGGCGGCCGTGCGCGGCGCGAGGCGCGGCGGCCCGTATTCGCGCGTGCGCGCGGTCAGCGCGATCGACCAGTGGACGCCGGACAGCGCGTCGCCGAGCGTGGGCACGACGTGCGCGGACGCGAGGACGTCGTCCGCGCCGCTCGCCATCGCGATCGCCTCGGGGTCGCTCTGCACGTGCGGCACACGCGGCGCGACCAGCACGAGGCGCGAAAAGCCCATCGTCTTCAGCGCGCGGGCGGCCGCCCCGACGTTGCCGGGATGGCTCGGCTCGACGAGCACGAAACGGGTGGACGTGAAGCCGCCGGACGGCGGCGCGGACGAGGCCGCGCCCGATTCGGACGGCGCGGCGGGGTTCTGCGGAGTTTCCACTACATACGACTCGGTTCATCGGAATGGCAGTATGGTATCGCCATCGCCCCGGCAAACCCACTCGTCCGGACGGACAGTGGGGTTTCCCCGCATCCTGGTCACCTGAAACTCTCGAAAATCGGGTAAAATCATGCGCTTACGCGTCGCATCCCGTGCGGCGCGGGTCGTACCCCGCTCTTTGTCAATTCGCGTCTCATCTCGCCCGGCCCGTTTGCGCCGTTCCGGGCGGTGTGTTCCACTTCGTGGCGGCCCGTGCCGCCGGCTACAGGATCAGGCTCATGCATCCCATGCTCAACATTGCTGTCAAGGCTGCGCGCCGCGCCGGACAGATCATCAACCGCGCCTCCCTCGATCTCGACCTGATCGAGATCCGCAAGAAGCAGCAGAATGACTTCGTCACCGAAGTGGACAAGGCCGCCGAAGAGGCGATCATCGAGACGCTGAAGACCGCCTACCCCGACCACGCGATCCTCGCGGAAGAATCGGGCGAATCGGAGAACGAATCCGAATTCAAGTGGATCATCGATCCGCTCGACGGCACGACCAACTTCATCCACGGCTTCCCGTACTACTGCGTATCGATCGCGCTCGAGCACAAGGGTGTCGTCACGCAGGCCGTCGTCTACGATCCGAACAAGAACGACCTGTTCACGGCCACCCGCGGCCGCGGTGCGTACC
Source organism: Burkholderia sp. 22313 (assembly GCF_052045245.1). Taxonomy (NCBI): domain Bacteria; kingdom Pseudomonadati; phylum Pseudomonadota; class Betaproteobacteria; order Burkholderiales; family Burkholderiaceae; genus Burkholderia; species Burkholderia sp. 22313. The sequence continues at coordinate 93,647 of NZ_JBQEON010000021.1, read as the reverse complement.
TGAACGACCGCCGCATCCGCGTCGGCCGTCGCGACCGCCTCGCAGACGCGCTGGTCGGCACCGGTTTCCCGTTCCGCGAAAAGGACGGCCTCGACGCGTATGCGCGCCTGTTCACCGAAATGACCCAGGCCTGCACGGGCCTGCGCCGCCCGGGCGCGGCCGCACTCGACCTCGCGAACGTCGCGGCCGGCCGTCTCGACGCGTTCTTCGAGCAAGGCATCAACGTGTGGGACATGGCGGCCGGCAGCCTGCTGATCACCGAAGCCGGCGGCCTCGTCGGCAACTACACGGGCGATGCCGATTTCCTGCATCGTCATGAGATCGTCGCGGCGAACCCGAAGATCTACGCGCAGATGATCCCGATCCTGAACCGCTACAGCCGCGTGCATCCGGCCGCGGAGTAAGCCCGGGCCGCGCCCGCGCGGCGCGGCGGCTTTCGCATCAGCGTCAGCCTCAACCACTCGCCGGCACCGTCACGATGGCGCGCGCGTTGTCTTCCGGTTATCCGGGGGACGCAGTACTCTTCTCCACGCAGGGGACGCTTCGGGCGCCCGTCCTGACATGGCCCGAGTGGTCCGGCCCGGCCGGCGTGCAGCCGCGCGTACCGTGTTGCCCCGCGCCAGCTGGCCTGGCCTCGGGGGGGCTCACGCAGCGAACGACGCCGCCGGCCTGCCGGCCCCGCCTGTCTCAACACCGCCACGACTTCGTGGCGACCGTATCCGACCACTCATGTTACGGCTAAGCGAACTTAAACTCCCGCTCGACCACCCCGAGAGCGCCCTCGAAGCCGCGATTCACGCGCGCCTCGCGGAGCTTGGCGTGGCGGCAGACGGGCTCCTGCGCTACACGGTATTCCGCCGTGCGCACGATGCGCGCAAGCGCTCCGACATCAAGCTCACGTATATCGTCGATGTCGAGGTCAAGGACGAAGCGGCCGTGCTGCCGCGACTCGCCGGCACGCCGCACTGCGCCGTGACGCCCGACATGGCGTACCACTTCGTCACGCAGGCGCCCGAGCACGGCAACTTCCTGCGCCCGGTCGTGATCGGCATGGGGCCGTGCGGCCTGTTCGCCGGGCTGATCCTTGCGCAGATGGGCTTTCGCCCCATCATCCTCGAACGCGGCAAGGCCGTGCGCGAGCGCACCAAGGACACCTTCGGCCTGTGGCGCAAGAGCGTCCTCAACCCCGAGTCCAACGTGCAGTTCGGCGAAGGCGGCGCCGGGACGTTCTCCGACGGCAAGCTGTACAGCCAGATCAAGGATCCGCACCACTACGGCCGCAAGGTGCTCGACGAATTCGTCAAGGCCGGCGCACCGGAAGACATCCTGTACCTGAGCCGGCCGCACATCGGCACGTTCCGCCTCGTCAGCATGGTGGAAAAGATGCGCGCGACCATCCATGAACTGGGCGGCGAAGTGCGCTTCGAAACCCGCGTCGAGGACATCGAAATCGATCAGGGCAAGGTGCGCTCGCTGACGCTGTCGAACGGCGAAACGCTCCGGTGCGACCACGTGGTGCTGGCCGTGGGCCACAGCGCGCGCGACACGTTCCAGATGCTGCACGATCGCGGCGTGTACGTCGAAGCGAAGCCGTTTTCGCTCGGTTTCCGGATCGAACATCCGCAGGGGCTGATCGATCGCAGCCGCTTCGGCAAGTTCGCGGGTCACAAGCAACTCGGCGCGGCCGACTACAAGGTGGTCCACCACTGCAGCAACGGGCGCGCGGTCTACAGCTTCTGCATGTGCCCGGGCGGCACGGTGGTCGCGGCGACGTCCGAGCCGGGCCGCGTGGTCACCAACGGCATGAGCCAGTATTCGCGCGCCGAGCGCAACGCGAACGCGGGCATCGTCGTCGGCATCACGCCGGAAGACTATCCGGGCGGGCCGCTCGCCGGCATCGCGTTCCAGCGCAAATGGGAAGAGCGCGCGTTCGAACTCGGCGGCGGCGACTACAGCGCGCCAGGCCAGTTGGTCGGCGACTTCATCGCCGGCCGGCCGTCGACGTCGCTCGGCTCCGTGGTGCCGTCGTACAAGCCGGGCGTGCGCCCGACGGACCTCAGCACCGCGCTGCCCGACTACGTGATCGAAGCGATTCGTGAAGCGCTGCCGCAGATCGACCGGAAGATCGCCGGCTTCGCGATGCACGATGCGGTGCTCACCGGCGTGGAGACGCGCACGTCGTCACCGATCCGGATCCGGCGCAAGGACGATTACCAGAGCGTGAACGTCGACGGGCTGTATCCGGCCGGCGAAGGTGCCGGGTATGCGGGCGGCATCTATTCGGCAGCCATCGACGGTATCGAAGTCGCGCAGGCGGTGGCGCTCGACATCGCATCGACACACGCGTCCTGATGTGCCGCGGACCGGCGCACGGAGGTTCGTGCGCCGGGTAGAACCGGCCGTTGCATGCCCGCCTCGCGGCAAGATCGAATCGCCATATCGGGGCGACGGCTGCCGATCGTGGCCTCCCGCTACCGGCCAAACGGCGAACTTCGCGCTTGTGCACCGAAGCCACTGGTAAACTCGGGCAACTCAAGCAACAACTTTACGCCGGATCTATGACCACGCTGTCGCCCGAGGCCTTTGCTGGCCACACTCCGATGATGCAGCAGTACCTGCGCATCAAGGCCGATCACCCCGACGCGCTCGTCTTCTACCGGATGGGTGACTTCTACGAGCTGTTCTTCGAGGATGCGGAGAAAGCCGCACGCCTGCTCGACCTGACCCTCACTCAACGCGGCGCATCGGCCGGCACGCCGATCAAGATGGCCGGCGTCCCGCACCACGCGGTCGAACAGTATCTGGCGAAGCTCGTGAAGATGGGCGAATCGGTCGCGATCTGCGAGCAGATCGGCGACCCGGCCACGTCGAAGGGGCCCGTGGAGCGCAAGGTCGTGCGCGTCGTCACGCCCGGCACGCTGACCGATGCCGCGCTGCTGTCCGACAAGAACGACGTCTACCTGCTCGCGATGTGCACGGGCCACAACAAGCGCGGCGTCGCGGTCAACATCGGCCTCGCGTGGCTGAACCTTGCCAGCGGCGCGCTGCGGCTCGCCGAAATCGAACCCGATCAGCTCGGCGCCGCGCTCGAACGCATCCGGCCGGCCGAGATCCTGACGGCGGACGGCGCGACCGACGCCGTGCCCGCGGGCGCCGGTGCGATCAAGCGCGTGCCGGCCTGGCACTTCGACATCGCGTCGGGCACGCAGCGCCTGTGCGACCAGCTCGACGTCGCGGGCCTCGACGGCTTCGGCGCGCATTCGCTGACGAGCGCCTGCGGCGCGGCGGGCGCGCTGCTGCTGTATGCGGCAGCCACCCAGGGCCAGCAACTGCGACACGTGCGCAGCCTGAAGGTCGAAAACGAAACCGAATACATCGGGCTCGATCCGGCGACGCGCCGCAACCTCGAACTGACCGAAACGCTGCGCGGCACCGAATCGCCGACGCTGTATTCGCTGCTCGACACCTGCTGCACGACGATGGGCAGCCGCCTGCTGCGCCATTGGCTGCATCATCCGCCGCGCGCATCGGTCGCGGCGCAGTCGCGCCAGCAAGCGATCGGCGCGCTGCTCGAGGCGCCCGCGCACGCGAGCCTCGACGCCCTGCGCAGCGCGCTGCGCCAGATCGCCGACGTCGAGCGGATCACCGGGCGTCTCGCCCTGCTGTCCGCGCGGCCGCGCGACCTGTCGAGCCTGCGCGACACGTTCGCCGCACTGCCGGCCCTGCGCGAGCGCATCAGCGCGATCGTCGCGAACGCGGATGCGCTCACGCGCGTCGACGCGGCGCTCGCCCCGCCCGCGGAATGCCTCGACCTGCTGACCGGCGCGATCGCCCCGGAACCTGCCGCGATGGTGCGCGACGGCGGCGTGATCGCGCGCGGCTACGACGCGGAGCTCGACGAGCTGCGCGACATCTCCGAGAACTGCGGCCAGTTCCTGATCGATCTCGAAGCACGCGAGCGCACCCGCACGGGCATCGCGAACCTGCGCGTCGAATACAACAAGGTGCACGGCTTCTACATCGAGGTCACGCGCGGCCAGACCGACAAGGTGCCGGACGACTATCGCCGCCGCCAGACGCTGAAGAACGCCGAGCGCTACATCACGCCCGAACTGAAGACCTTCGAGGACAAGGCGCTGTCCGCACAGGAACGCGCGCTGGCCCGCGAGCGCGCGCTGTACGACGGCGTGCTGCAGGCGCTGCTGCCGTTCATTCCCGAGTGCCAGCGTGTCGCATCGGCGCTCGCCGAGCTCGACGTGCTTGCCGCGTTCGCCGAACGCGCCCGCACGCTCGACTGGGTGGCGCCAGCCTTCACCGACGAAATCGGCATCGAGATCGAGCAGGGCCGCCATCCGGTCGTCGAAGCGCAGGTCGAGCAGTTCATCGCGAACGACTGCCGGTTCGGCGCCGAGCGCAAGCTGCTGCTGATCACCGGCCCGAACATGGGCGGCAAGTCGACGTTCATGCGGCAGACGGCGCTGATCGCGCTGATGGCGTACGTCGGCAGCTACGTGCCCGCGAAGTCGGCCTGCTTCGGCCCGATCGACCGCATCTTCACGCGGATCGGCGCGGCAGACGACCTCGCCGGCGGCCGCTCGACGTTCATGGTCGAGATGACCGAAGCCGCCGCGATCCTCAACGACGCGACGCCGCAAAGTCTCGTGCTGATGGACGAAATCGGCCGCGGCACGTCGACGTTCGACGGCCTCGCGCTCGCCTGGGCCATCGCACGTCACCTGCTGGCGCAAAACGGCTGCTACACATTGTTCGCGACGCACTACTTCGAGCTGACGCAACTGCCGGCCGAATTCCCGCAAGCGGCGAACGTCCACCTGTCGGCCGTCGAGCACGGCCACGGCATCGTGTTCCTGCACGCCGTCAACGAAGGCCCGGCGAACCAGAGCTACGGGCTGCAGGTTGCGCAGCTCGCGGGCGTGCCAGCACCGGTGATCCGCGCCGCGCGCAAGCATCTTGCGTATCTCGAGCAGCAGTCGGCCACGCAGCACACGCCGCAGCTCGACCTGTTCAGCGCGCCGCCCGCCGCGGCCGACGAACTCGAATGTGCGGATGCACCGGCACCGTCGAGCGCCCCGCATCCGGCGCTCGACAAGCTGCGCGACATCGATCCCGACGATCTCAAGCCGCGCGACGCGCTCGACCTGCTGTACGAACTGCGCACGCTCGTCCGCTCGCACGATGCCGACGGGCACGCCTGAACGCATCCCGTCGCGCGTGTCGGCCCGCGTCGTCGCCGCGCTGGTCGCGGCGGTGCTCGCGCTGGCCCAGGCGGGCGCGCTGGCCGCGCCGCCGAAGCGGGCCGCCGCGCCCTACTCGTTCGCGATCGTGTCCGGCGTCATCAACGTGCCGGCCGACGAGCCGGCCGCGCAGCGGTTGTTCGAATCGATCGCGCGCGAGCGCAACCTGGCGTTCGTCGTCTATGCGGGTGACATCAAGGGCATGAAGGAAGCGTGCCGCGACGCGCTGTACACGCAGCGCGGCGCGATCCTGAACGCGGTGCGCGTACCGCTCGTGTTCGTTCCCGGCCACGACGACTGGGTGACGTGCAACACCGTGGCCGGCGGAAGCTACGATCCGGTCGAGCGCCTGGACTTCCTGCGGCAGACGCTGCTGGCCGACGCGGCGCTGCCCGACCCCGGCGCACTGCCGATCACACGTGAAAGCGAAGTAGCACGATTCCGGCCGTATCGCGAAAACGCGCGCTGGATGCATGACGACGTCGTCTACGTCGTGCTGAACGCACCGGCGCCGAACAACCATTTCCTGACGGCCGGCGGCCGCAACGGCGAATTCGAGGACCGGGTGATCGCGAACGGCTTCTGGATCGACCATGCGGCCGAATATGCGAAGCGGCGCGAAGCGCGGGCGATGGTGGTGATTTTCGAAGGTGATCCGCAATTCGAGCGCTACGAACGCGCCGAACGGTTTGCGTGGTTGCGTTTCAACCGGCCACGCGTGCGCGACGGCTTCCGTGAACTGAAACGAACGCTGGTGAAGGCGGCGGCGGCATTTCGCGGCCCGATCCTGGTGATGCACGCGAGCAGCGAGCCGCTCGCGAACGGCTTCCTGATCGATCGCCCGCTGCATGCGGACGACGGTGCGCTGGTGGGAAATGTGACGCGTGTCGCGATCGGGCCGCGTCATCCGGCGAATCAGTGGGTGAAGGTCAACGTGTCGCCGGCACGGCAGACGATCTTCAACGTGAGCCTGCAGGACGTCCCGAAGAACCTCCCGCTCCCGCCCGCGCTGCCCGTCGTGCCGCGCGACGATGTCCCGCTGCCCCAGATGCCGGAAATTCCGGCCTTGCCGGCCCTGCCCGACTCGTCGTCGGTCGCGCCGCCGCTGCAGGGCGACGGCACGACACCGGGCAGCGGCGCGTGGCCCGCACCGCCCCCGGCTTCAGGGCCGGCGCCCGGCCTGCCTGCCAGTTCAGTGCAGGGTACGCCCTGACGGCGCGTCGCCGTCCTCGTCTTCGTCCTCGTCGACGATTTCGAGCCCTTCCGCGCCGTGCGCGTGCTCATGCTCGATTTCGTCCTCGGTCGCTTCGCGAACGTCCTTGACCGTGAGCGCGAAACGCAGCGCCATGCCCGCGAGCGGGTGATTGCCGTCGAGCACGACCTTGTCTTCAGCGATGTCGGTGACCGTGTAGATCAGCGAATCGACTTCCTCGTCGCCGTCTTCCGGCGTGCCTTCGAACTGCATGCCCACTTCGATCGGCTCGGGAAAACGATCGCGCGGCTCGATCTTCACGAGTTCGGGATCATAGTCGCCGAACGCGTCCTGCGGCTCGAGCTGAACCTGCGCCTGGTAACCGGGCTCCTGGCCGTCCAGCTGTTCCTCGATCTTGGGGAACGTGCCATCATAGCCGCCGTGCAGATAAACCATCGGCTCGTCGCTTTCCTCGATCAGATTGCCTTGCGCATCCGACAGCTTGTAAGCGACCGACACGACGGTGTTTTTTGCGATTTTCATCCAATTCTCCCAAATACAAGTCTCATTATACGATGCGCAACCGGTCTCAAGCCGAACCGCGGGATGCCGCTGCCGCCCCGCTCGGCGCGCCGCCTTCCGATCTTCCCACGCCTCTGCTGGGCGGTCTCACGCCGGCGCAATTCATGCGCCGCTACTGGCAGAAGAAGCCGCTGCTGATCCGCCAGGCGATCCCCGGCGTGAAGCCGCCGGTCACGCGCGATGCGCTGTTCGAGCTCGCAGCCGACTATGACGCCGAATCGCGCCTGATCACCCATTTTCGTAACAAGTGGCAACTTGCACACGGCCCGTTCGAACCGGACGCGCTGCCGGCCATCTCGCGCAAGTCCTGGTCCTTGCTCGTGCAGGGGCTCGACCTGCACGTCGACGCGGCCCGCGCACTGCTCGACCGCTTCCGCTTCATCCCGGACGCGCGCCTCGACGACCTGATGATTTCGTACGCGACGGACGGCGGCGGCGTCGGCCCGCACTTCGACTCGTACGACGTGTTCCTGCTGCAGGTCGAAGGCCGGCGCCGCTGGCGCATCGGTGCCCAGAAGGACCTGTCGCTGCAGCCGGACGTGCCGCTGAAGATCCTCGAGCATTTCGAGCCGAGCGACGAATGGGTGCTGGAGCCGGGCGACATGCTGTATCTGCCGCCGCACATCGCGCACGACGGCGTGGCAGAAGGCGAATGCATGACCTGCTCGATCGGCTTTCGGGCACCGTCCGACGGCGAGCTCGGCGCGCAATTCCTGTACTACCTCGCGGAACGCGGCGGCCTGCGCGACGCGCGCGGTGACGCGCTGTACCGCGACCCCAAGCAGCCTGCGGTCGACGCGCCGGCCCAGTTGCCGCCGGCAATGGTCGAACGCGTCGCCGAGATCATCGATGCGATCCGCTGGCGCAAACGCGACGTCGCCGAATTCCTCGGCTGCTACCTGAGCGAGCCGAAATCCAACGTCGTTTTCGAGCCGCCGGCACGTCCGCTGTCCGAAGCCGCGTTCGTCGCGCAAGCGTCACGCAAGGGCGTGTATCTCGACAGACGCGCCGCATTGATGTATAACGCGCGCTCGTACTTCATTAATGGCGAGGAAGAACCGATCGAGCAAGCCGGTGAATGGCTGCCCGAACTGGCCAATCTGCGCCACATGGAGGCGAAACGGTTTGTAACACTATCCCGGGCTCCCTCAATGACAGCCTTGCTGCACGAATGGTATTGTGCGGGCTGGCTACGGGTCGGAAACCGGATTTAGTGGGCCGCCCCGTACGCCCGTGCAGATCAAATTCTGTATGGGAAAGACAACGTATTGACCCCGCATTTGTCGACGGTCGATAGGAAAGTGCATATAATTTCCGCCCAAGCCGTAGGGAAGATTCACGCTCTAGAAGTGCGTCTCCACCAGCGGCCCAGGTCGGTGTTGGAGCACATTACCGGTATTGTTTCGCGCTGTTGCTTACCTTTAACCATAAAAGGACGTGATCATGAAGAAATCCCTCCTCGTAGCTTCCCTGTTGGCTGCTGTTGCACTGGCTGCTTGCAACAAGAGCGCTGATCAAGCTGCTTCGTCGGCTGCAAGCGACGCGGCTGCTGCTGCTTCGACGGCTGCTTCGGCAGTTGCTGGTGCTGCGAGCGACGCTTCGGCTGCTGCTTCGTCGGCTACGGCTGCTGCGAGCGACGCAGCTGCTGCTGTGGCGTCGGCTGCTTCGGCAGCGACGGCTGCTCCGGCTTCGGGCGCAAGCCAGTAAGCCTCAGCATCAGCTGAAAAAAAACCGGCCCCTGGGGCCGGTTTTTTTACGTCTGTCGGTTTCCGCGCATCGTACCCGGCAGCCAGGCCGTCAGGAAGCCGTCTTGAGCCCTCCTGCGCCCTCTCCTGCGGCCCGCTCAGCCCAGCGTCAGCCAGTCGAAGCCCGCGTCCTGCGTGGCCACGACGACCTCCTCCCCGTCCGTCCCCAGCACGCCGGCCAACGCCTGGCGGGCCAGTTCGGGCCGGTTGTTCTGCTGGCTCAGGTGTGCCGCGACCAGGTGCTGGAGGCGGCTGCGCTCGAGCGACGCGAGAATGCCCGCGGCGGCATCGTTGCTCAGGTGGCCGTGGTTGCCGCCGATCCGCGCCTTCAGCGACTGCGGATAGCGGCTCCCGGCGAGCAGCGCGGTATCGTGATTGGATTCGAGCACGAGCGCATCGCAGCCGCTCAGGACGGTCGTGATGTGCGGCGTGGCCATCCCGACGTCGGTCAGCACGCCGAGCCGGCGGCAACCGTCCATGAAGACGAACTGGAGCGGTTCCCGCGCGTCGTGGGGCACCGTATAGGGCATCACGGCCAGATCGCGGATCGAAGCCGTCTCGTCGCCCCACAGCACGTGGAGATCGACGTCGGCCTCGTCGGCGCCCACCGCCCGCGCCGTGCCCCAGCTCATGTAGAGCGGCAGCGACCCGCGACGCGCGAGCGTCAGCGCACTGCCGACGTGGTCGCTGTGTTCGTGGGTGATGAGGATCGCATCGAGATCGTCGATGCCGAGATTCAGGCGGCCGAGCCGGCGCTCGACCTCCTTCGCTGAAAAGCCGCAGTCGAGCAGCACGCGGGTGGTCGTCGTGCCGCTCGCGACCTCGACGACCAGCGCGTTGCCTTCGCTGCCGCTACCGAGGCTGGCGAAGCGCACGCGTTCAGTTCAACTCGGCGTGCAGCAGCGAAATGATCCGCTGCGCGTCCGACGAGTTGTCGACCTGGCCGTTCGCGTCGACCACCGCGACCTGCGTGCCGCCATTGCCCTGCGCGCGCACGTTGACCAGATATTCCTTGCCGGGCTTGGCCGCCGACGGGCCGCCGTAGAACAGCTTGCCGAACAGGCCGTCGCGCTTGAGCTCTTCCATCGTATTCGCATAGCGGACGGTGTACAGGCCCTTCTCGCGGTCGCGATTGTCGACCGCGAAGTTGGTGCGATCGAGTGCGAGGCCGACGCGCAGCCATGCGCGGTCGAACGACTCGGCCAGCTGCAGCGTCGCGCCGCCGCTCTTGTCGCCGACCTGCGCCGGTGCGGTCGCGGGACGCGCATCGGTCAGCAGCTGCTTCGCCTGCGCGTCGCTCAGGCCGAATTTCTGCATCAGCTTCGACAGGAACACGGCCTCGAGCACCGGATTGCGCGGACGCTCTTCCCAGCGCGACGACGTGCCGCCCTGCGGACCGACCATCATTTCCTCCATCGCGCTATGCGTGATCGAGATGTCGGTGTTGCCGTTCGCCGTGCGGTTCACGAGCGTACGGAAGCGATCGCGCGTGCCGGACGAGTACGCGAAATCGATGACCTTGCCGATCGTGCGGCGGAACCAGTCGTCGGGAATGTTCGCGCGATTCTCGGCCCAGTCGGTGGCCATGATGCCGGTCGACGGTGCGTCGGTCTTCAGCGAGAAGCCATTCTCCTGCCAGAACTCCTTCAGGATCGGCCACAGCTGCTCGGGCGTGCGCCCGTCGACGACGAGCCAGCGGCGGTCGCCGTCGCGCTCGATATGCATGCCGAGCGGATCCTGCGCGCTCGGGACGCCGTCGGTGGCGTTGCCGGCTGCCGTGGTCGCCCGCGGCGGCAGCGTGCCGAGACCGGCGTTGGTCGGCGGCGCGACGAACTGCTGGGTCGTCGGCACCGGCTTCAGGTCGCTCGGCACCGCGAGCGGCGGCGCCGAGCCCGTGTTCTTGTAGTTGACCCGGTCAGGCGCCAGGTAATCGTTCAGCGTATCGCAGCCAGCGAGCGCGCCCAGCGCCAGCGCCACCACCGAAACCTGGATGGCGCGAGAGGAAAAGGCGAAACGTTTCATGAAATCCTTCGTCTTGCTAGAACGCTCGTCAGGAGCGGCGCCGGACGGAGCCGGCCGGTGCGGGTTGATGAGGGGTCGAGCCGGCGGCCGCAGGACGCGGCCGCCTGTGCATCAGGCGAGGACGCCGGCCTCGACGAGGGCCGAACGCACGACATCGTGGCAGCGCTCGTCGAGCGGCGTAAGGGGCAGGCGGATGCCGCCCTGCATCTTGCCCATCGCCTGCAGCGCCCACTTCACCGGAATCGGGTTGGCCTCGACGAACAGGTTCTTGTGCAGCGACAGCAGCTTCATGTGCAGCTCGCGCGCCGTTGCGACGTCGCCCGCCAGCGCCGCGCGGCACAGGTCGCTCATCGCACGCGGCGCGACGTTCGCCGTCACCGAGATGTTGCCGTGGCCGCCGAGCAGCATCAGCGCGATCGCGGTCGGATCGTCGCCGCTGTAGATCGCGAAGTGCTTCGGCGCGGCCTTGATCAGGTGCGCGGCGCGATCGATGTTGCCGGTCGCTTCCTTCACGCCGATGATGCCCGGCACCTGCGCGAGGCGCAGCGTGGTCTCGTGCGCCATGTCGGCCACCGTGCGGCCCGGCACGTTGTACAGGATCACCGGCAGGTCGACCGCTTCGGCGATCGCCTTGAAGTGCCGGTACATCCCTTCCTGCGTGGGCTTGTTGTAGTACGGCACGACCTGCAGCGTCGCGTCGGCGCCAACGGCCTTCGCGTGCTTGGTCAGCTCGATCGCCTCGGCGGTCGAGTTGCCGCCCGCACCCGCGATGATCGGGATGCGTTTCGCCGCGTGCTCGACCGCCGTGCGGATCATCAGGATGTGCTCTTCGACGTTGAGCGTTGCCGACTCGCCGCTCGTGCCGACCACGACGAGTGCGTCGGTGCCTTCCGCGATGTGCCAGTCGATCAGTTTGCGAAACGCCGGCAGGTCGAGACTGCCGTCTTCGAGCATCGGGGTGACGATCGCGGGGATGCTGCCGCGGATTTGAATGCCGTCTTGGGTGCCGTTAGCCATGAAACGCGATTGATTGATGTACCGGTAAACGTTGAGATTGTAGCGGATTAGCCGGGCAGTTCGTAACGTGGAATTCCCGCCCCCGCCGTCGGGGTCGCGCCCTCGCGTACCGCGCAGATGCGCTGGACGAATGCCTCGCGCGGCGCGGCGGCGAATCCGTCCTCGTACGCGACCACCCGCAGGCGGCCGCGCACCGCGTCCAGCAGCTCGCCCGGGGCGAGCAGGAACGCGGGATTGGACGGTTTGCCGACCGTTTCGTTTCCTTGCGCGAAGGTTTCGTAGATCAGCACGCCGCCCGGCGCCACGGCATCGAGCAGATGGGGCCAGAGCGGACGATGCAGATAATGGGTGACGATCACGGCCGCGAACGACGCGCCGGCCGCCAGCGGCCACGGCGCGCCTTCGAGATCGGCGTCGCGTGCGTCGACGCCCGGCATCGCGCGCAATGCTGCCAGCGCGGCCGGATCGCGATCGAGCGCGACGACCGGATGCCCGTGCGACGCAAACCAGCGCGCATGGCGGCCGCCGCCCGCGGCGACGTCGAGCACCGCGCCGCCCGCCGGGACGAGCCGCGACCAGCGGGCGACCCAGCGCGACGGTTCGGCCTGGGCGACGTGGCCGCCCGCGGCGGCAATGACAGGTTCGCGCATGCCGTCAGGTCAGGTGTACGACAGGCCCATCGCGTCGCGCACGTCGCGCATCGTCTCGACCGCGTGCTTGCGCGCCTTGTCGCAGCCGTCCGCGACGATCGCGCGCAGCAGCGACGGATCGTCCATGTACTTTTGCGCGCGCTCGAGCATCGGCTGCTGTTCGCGCAGGATGCCTTCGACGACCGGCTGCTTGCAGTCGAGGCAACCGATGCCCGCCGAGCGGCAGCCGCTCTGCACCCATTGGTGCGTCGTTTCGTCCGTATAGACCTGATGCAGCTGCCACACCGGGCACTTGTCGGGATCGCCCGGGTCGGTGCGACGCACGCGCGCCGGATCGGTCGGCATCGTGCGGACCTTCTTCGTGATCGTCTCCGCGTCCTCACGCAGGCCGATCGTGTTGCCGTACGACTTCGACATCTTCTGGCCGTCGAGACCCGGCATCCGGGACGCTTCGGTCAGCAGCGCCTGCGGCTCGACCAGGATGATCTTGCGCGCGCCTTCGAGATAGCCGAACAGCCGTTCACGGTCGCTCATCGACAGGCTCTGCGATTCCTGCAGCATCGCGCGGGCCTGTTCGAGCGCCTCGTCGTCGCCCTCCTGCTGGTACGCATTGCGCAGCTCGTGATAAAGCTTCGCGCGCTTGCCGCCGAGCTTCTTCGCGGCTTCGAGCGCCTTCTCCTCGAAGCCCGGCTCGCGGCCGTACAGGTAGTTGAAGCGGCGCGCGATCTCGCGCGTCATCTCGACGTGCGGCACCTGGTCTTCGCCGACCGGCACGAGCGAGCCGCGATACAGCAGGATGTCGGCCGCCATCAGCACCGGGTAGCCGAGGAAGCCGTAGGTCGACAGATCCTTGTCCTTCAGCTTCTCCATCTGCTCCTTGTAGGTCGGCACGCGCTCCAGCCAGCCGAGCGGCGTGCTCATGCCGAGCAGCAGCGCGAGCTCCGCATGCTCGGGCACCTTGCTCTGGATGAACAGCGTCGCCTGCGCGGGATCGATGCCGGACGCGAGCCAGTCGATCAGCACATCCCACACGTTTTTCTCGATGACCTCAGGCGTTTCGTAGTGCGTCGTCAGCGCATGCCAGTCGACCACGCAGAAGAAGCACGGGTACTCGGACTGCAGCTTCACCCAGTTTTTCAGCACGCCGTGGTAGTGGCCGAGGTGCAGCGACCCGGTGGGTCGCATGCCGGAGAAAATACGATCTGGGAACATGATTGTCGTTAGAAAAGCGAGGCGAAGGGAGACAGGATGGCGCTCAGCACGCCGGCTGCGGCGTTCACGAGCGGACGCAGCCAGAAGTTCGTCAGCACGCCCGTCGTGACCAGCAGGAGGATGATGATGAAACCGTACGGTTCGATGCGCGACAGCGCGATCGATTGCTTCGGCGGCAATAGCGCCGCCAGGATGCGGCCGCCGTCGAGCGGCGGAAGCGGAAACAGGTTCAGCACGCCGAGCACCAGGTTCGCGCTGACGCCCGCATAGGCCATCCGCGTGAAGAACGGCTCGTCGATGCCGACGGCGGGCAGCACGATGGTCAGCACGCCCCAGATCAGCGCCTGCACGAAGTTGCAAGCCGGGCCCGCGAGCGCCACCCACAGGGTGCCCCAGCGCGGATTGCGCAGGTTGCCGAACGATACCGGCACCGGCTTCGCATAGCCGAACAGGAACGCGCCGCCGGTCAGGAAATACATCGCGAGCGGAATCGCGATCGTGCCGAGCGGATCGATGTGGCGCATCGGATTGAACGACACGCGCCCCATCATGTAGGCGGTGTTGTCGCCGAGCAGGCGCGCGGCATAGCCGTGCGCGGCCTCGTGCAGCGTGATCGCGAAGATCACGGGCAGCGCGTAGACGGCGATGGTCTGTATCAGGGAAGCGTCCATATCGCGTTATTGTAACAAGCGCACTCGCGCAAAAATGAATGCCGCGCTTACGCGGCCGAGAGGCCGAACGGTTCGAGCGCGCCGCGCCCCGCGCGCACGAGCTGCGGCGCGTCGCCCGTCAGGTCGATCACGGTCGATGGCTCGCGCGGACACGCACCGCCGTCGATCACGAGGTCGACCTGTTTCTCGAGCCGCGCACGGATGTCGTCGGGATCGTTGAGCGGCTCGTCGTCCGGCGGCAGGATCAGCGTCGTGCCGAGCAGCGGCTGGCCGAGCGACTCCAGCAGCGCGAGCGTGATCGCGTGATCGGGCACGCGCAGCCCGATCGTCTTGCGCGACGGGTGCGACAGCCGGCGCGGCACTTCCTTCGTCGCCTGCAGGATGAACACGTACGGGCCCGGCGTCACCGACTTGATCTGCCGGTACTGGCGGTTGTCCACCATCGCGAAGTTGGCGAGTTCCGACAGGTCGCGCACGAGCAGCGACAGGTGCTGCTTCTCGTCGAGGCCGCGGATCCGGCGCACGCGCTCGACCGCGTCCTTGTCGTCGAGGTGGCACGCGAGCGCATAGCTCGAATCGGTCGGCATCGCGATCACGCCGCCCTTGCTGACGATGTCCGCGGCCTGCTTGATCAGGCGCGGCTGCGGATTATCCGGATGAATCCTGAAGAACTGGGACATGGAGGCACGTAAAGGGGGAGAAGTCGGATGCGCACGCCGGCGGCGACGCGAACGGCACGCGGCCGCGGCGCGTCAGAGCCAGCGCTCCCAGACCGGTTTCAGGTCGGGCGGCAACGGCGGCAGGCTGCCGAGCTCGACGCGGCCCTCGCCCGGCGCGTGGAAATCCGAGCCGCGCGACACTTCGAAGCCGAAGCGGCGGGCGACGTCCGCGTATTCGCGGTACTGGTCAGGCGTATGGCTGCCCGTGATGACCTCGATCGCACGACCGCCGAGATCGATGAATTCGCCGAAGAACGCGTCGAATTCGACTGGCGTATAGCGGTAGCGGCCCGGGTGCGCGACCACGGCCTCGCCGCCCGCCGCGCGAATCCACCCGACGGCATCGGACAGTGTCGCCCAGCGATGCGGGACGAAACCGGGTTTGCCGTCGCCGAGCAGACGGTCGAACACGTCGGACGTGGAGGCGGCGTGGCCGTTCTCGACCAGGAAGCGCGCGAAGTGCGTGCGCGAGATCAGGTCGGGATTCGATACGTATTTCAGTGCGCCTTCGTACGCGCCGGGAATCCCGAGCGTCTCGAGCTGCGCGGCGATCGCCTGCGCACGGCCGGCACGGCCGTGGCGCGTGCGATAGAGGCCGTCGACGAGCGCCGGATTCGACGGATCGATGTGCAGCCCGACGATGTGCACCGTGCGCGACGCCCACGTGACCGAAATCTCGACGCCGTTCAGGTAACGCATCCCGAGTGCTTCCGCCTCGCTGCGCGCCGCCGCCTGGCCACCGACTTCATCGTGGTCGGTCAGCGCCCACAGGGTCACGCCGCCGGCATGCGCGCGGCGCGCAACGTCGGCAGGCGACAGCAACCCGTCGGAAACATTGGAATGGCAGTGGAGATCAGCGTTCATTGTCGGTATGGCAGGTGAAGCTTCATTCTACTGCAACGCGGCAATTCCGCCGCCCGCCTGCCCCGCCGTCGCTGCCACCGGCCTACGCGCAGAACGCCTCGATCAGCGCCGCGATCTGCTCCGGCTGGTCGTGATGGACCATGTGGCCGGCATCCTCGATGAGCTTTTCGCGCCAGTCGGGGAACGCGCCGAAGCGCGCCTTGAACTCCGGCAGCGGGATGCCGCCCGCGATGTAAGCGAGCGTCGGCGAATTGACGGCCTCGACGTGCAGCACCTTCGCGCGCACCTGCTTCCAGACGGCCATCACCTCGTCGAGCCGGTACAGCATCGGGCCGGCCATCTTGTGTGCGGGATCCGCGAGCAGGTGGTAGAGACCGTCGTCGCCGCGCTTCGACCAGTGCGCGGCGAGAAACGCGGCACGGCGCGGATCGAGCCGCGGATTGGTCTTGATCAGCCGGGCCGCGACCTCGTCGAGCGACGCATACGGACGCAGTACCGGCGGCTCGCGCAACTCGTCGAGCCAGCCGCGCAGCCGGCGCGGCGCCTGCTCGGCCCGCGCGGGGGCGAGCCCGAACCCTTCCAGGTCGACCACGCGCCGCACGCGCTCCGGCCGCGCGCCCGCGTACAGGCAAACGACGTTCGCACCCATGCTGTGCCCGACCAGGTTGACTTCGCCGGTCGGCGCATAGTGGTCGACGAGCGCGTCGAGGTCGCCCAGGTACTCATGGAACCAGTAATGGCCGCCGCCCCGCCGTGCGACCGGCCAGTCCGACAGGCCGAAGCCGCGCGCATCGGGCGCGATCACCTGCCAGTCGCCGGCGAGCGCGTCGACAACGAACTGGAACGATGCCGCGACGTCCATCCAGCCATGCAGCATGAACAGCGTCGGCGCATCGGGCCGGCCCCAGCGCCGGACATGCAGCTTCACGCCGCGCACCGTGACGAAATCGGAAACAGAATTCGAGGCACTCATTGCAGTCGCCAAAAAAGAATGGTCGTTCGATTATAGCGATGACGCCTCCGTTCCGGCGGCCGGCAGTCGAGGCGGCTTTCTAGCGACGGGAACCGAGGGCGCGCGGAACCGGCCTGGCCGATGCCGGCGGATTGCCGCAGGCCGGCCGCAGGGTCGGCCGATCCGGGCGCCGGCTGCGCCCCGCAGCCGGCCACGCAGCCGGCCACGCAGCCGCGCCAACCGCCGCCCTAACCCGCCGGCTTGCCGTCCGCCGCATCCTGCGCGGCAAGCTCGTCCAGCTCCGCCTGCTCGAATCCCGCCGTGCGGCGTGCATCGAAATTGAACGGCCCGCGCAGCCGCGGCGCGTGGTACCGCTCGGCGAGTTCGCGATAAGTCGGCACCGGATCGCGATTCGCCTCGTCGCACAGATGCCGGAACCAGCGATTCCCGATCGCGACGTGACCGATCTCGTCGCGCAGGATCACGTCGAGGATTGCCGCGGACGCATCGTCGCCCGCCTGCACGAGTCGCGCGCGAATGGGCGGCGATGCGTCGAGCCCGCGCGCCTCGAGCGTGCGCGGCACGAGCGCCATCCGCGCGAGCGCGTCGGCCCTGGTCCGCTCGCACATGTCCCACAACCCGTTGTGCGCGGGGAAATCGCCGTACGCATGCCCGAACCCGGCGAGCCGGTCGGACAGCAGCGTGAAGTGATAGGCCTCCTCGGCCGCGACCTTCAGCCAGTCCGCATAGAAAGCGTCCGGCAAACCGGCAAAGCGCCACACGGCGTCGAGTGCGAGGTTGATCGCATTGAATTCGATATGCGCGAGCGCGTGCAGCAGCACCGCGCGCCCGGCGGGCGAACGCATGCTGCGGCGCTCGAGCCGACGCGGCTCGACGAGCGGCGGGCGCGCGGGACGGCCGGGCAGGTCGGCCGGTTCGTCCAGCGCGAGCGCCGGCGCGATCGCGGCCTGTCCGGCCAGCAGTGCGCCGTACAGCGCGCGGACCCGCGCGGCTTTCGCGGCCGGCTCGGCCATCCGCAGCGCGTCGAGCGCGGCGCGGCGCACGCAGATCGGTGCGGCGGGGATAGAAGAAGACTCCATGCTCATCGAACGGGGGCACCGCCCGCGCGCATCGCGGGAGCGCATGCACGCGACGGTTTACAATATGCGTTTGTGCCGCGACGCCATGCGTGCGACACGCCAGACGCGCCATTCTACCGGCGCCCATCATCGAAGAGACCAGGAGACTCCGTGACGATCTACAAACTGGGCGAGACGGCCCCGACGATCCACGAAAGCGTATTCGTCGCCGATACGGCGGCCATCATCGGCAAGGTCGTGCTCGAGGAAAACGCGAGCGTGTGGTTCGGCGCGACGATTCGCGGCGACAACGAGACGATCACGGTCGGCACCGGCAGCAATGTCCAGGAAGGCGCGGTCCTGCATACGGACCCGGGCTTTCCTCTGACGATAGCCGAAAACGTGACGATCGGGCACCAGGCGATGCTGCACGGCTGCACGATCGGCGAAGGTTCGCTGCTCGGGATTCAGGCGGTGGTCTTGAATGGAGCGGTGATTGGCCGCAACTGTCTGGTGGGTGCCGGCGCGGTCGTGACGGAAGGCAAGACGTTCCCGGACAATTCGCTGATTCTCGGCGCGCCGGCGAAAGTCGTACGCGAGCTGTCGGCGGACGACATCGCACGGCTGCGCGCAAATGCGAAGACGTACGTCGAGCGGCGTGCGCATTTCAAGGAGCAACTCGTGCGGATCGGGTGATTCGCGCGGATTTCAAGGAAGAAGAGTGAGCGACCAGTTACAGAAATTCATGTTCAATTCGGCACCCGTGCGCGGCGAGATCGTGTCGCTGCGCAACACGTGGCAAGAGGTGCTTTCCCGCCGTGACTACCCTGCCCCGGTGCGCACGGTGCTCGGCGAGATGATGGCCGCGTGCGCGCTGCTGTCCGCGAACCTGAAATTTCACGGCACCCTGATCATGCAGATCTTCGGCGACGGGCCGGTCCAGATGCTGGTCGTCCAGTGCAATTCGGATCTGTCGATGCGCGCGACGGCCAAGTTTGCCGGCGACGCGGCACAGACGATCGGCGACGACACGCCGTTCGCGGCGCTCGTCAACGCGAGCGGCCACGGCCGTTGCGTGATCACGCTCGATCCGGCCGAGAAGCTGCCGGGCCAGCAACCGTACCAGGGCATCGTGCCGCTGAATGGCGTCGACGGCCCGCTCGAGTCGGTGTCGCAGGTGCTCGAGCACTACATGCACCACTCGGAGCAGCTCGACACGCGTCTGTGGCTCGCGGCCGATCAGGACCGCGCGGTCGGCATGCTGCTGCAGAAGCTGCCGGGCGACGGCGGCATCGTGCCGCGCAACGTCGAGACCGACGTCGATACCTGGGAACGCGTGTGCACGCTCGGCGGCACGCTGTCCGCGAAGGAACTGCTCGAAGTCGAACCGGAAGTCGTGTTCCGCCGCCTCTTCTGGCAGGAAAACGTGCAGCACTTCGACCCGGCCGGTACGCGCTTTCAGTGCACGTGCTCGCGCGAGAAGGTCGGCGCGATGCTGCGCATGCTCGGCCGCGAGGAAGTCGACAGCGTGATCGTCGAGCGCGGTCACGTCGAGATTCACTGCGAGTTCTGCAACCAGCGCTACGAGTTCGATCCCGTCGATGTCGCGCAGCTGTTCGCCGCGCCGGAACTCGCGACCGGCATCACGCCCGCGACCGACCAGCGTCACTGAGCCGCGCGCTCGTGCCCGCGACGCGGGCGCGGGCGCATAATGTGACGCACGAGCGTCGCACGCACGGCCCGGGCGCCGCAGGCCCGGCCTTCGGCGCAAGCCGCTTTCCGCTGTCGGCGCGCTGCTGGAGAAACACATGAATCGCCTGTTCCGCCCCCTCCTCCTCACCAGCGTCGCCGCCGGCACGCTGGCCCTCGCCGGCTGCGCGGCGCCGCCGCCTTCGTCGACGATCCTGAGCCGCCTGCCCGAACCCGGCGCATCGGGCGGCCAGCCGCACACGCTGTCGGGCGCGGAGCGCAAACGCTATGACGAGATCGACCGCCAGGTGCTGCGCGATCAGAACGATGCGATGGCGGCCGAGGCGGCCGCACGCGCGTGGTCGTATTACGCGCCACCGCCGGTGACGGTCTACGGCGGCTATTACGGCGGCGGTTGGGGTAACCGGTGGGGAACCGGCATCGGATATGGCTATGGCTACCCGGGCTGGTGGTGGTAATGCTTCCCTGGGTCGATTGATGCCTGACAGGAAATAAAAAAGCGCGGCATTTCCCGCGCTTTTTCAATGGTTCGGACTACCGTGCTCAGTGATGCGCGGCCTTGCCCTTCTCGCCGCCGTGATGCCGCGACGGCCTCGCGATCGACTGCGGATTCGGCACGACACGCACGGGTGCGGCAGACACCGCACCACGGGTCGACGTGCTCGACGGCGTGTTGTTCAGCGGCCCGGCCGGTGCATTCGGCGACACGAACTGCACGAATACCTCGCCGTCCTTCACCATGCCCATCTCGTAGCGCGCACGCTCCTCGATGGCCGCGGTGCCGCTTTGCAGATCCTGCGCTTCGCCAGCGATCCGCTCGTTGCGCAGCTTTTCGTCCGCATTCTTCTGCAGCTGATCGTCGAGCTGCTGACGCAATTCGTGCACCCGCAGCCAGCCGCCGTGTCCCCACCATAGGGGGTACTGAATGAGCGCCAGCAGGGCAATCAGGACGACAGTGACAAGCCGCATGTAAGAACCGCAGATATAAGAAGCGCCGCTCCGCGCGACATGCACAGAGCGGCGTCGAGATGACGAACCCGATAGTAGCGCGTTAGCGCAGGTTATAGAAAGCCGATTTACCCGGGTAGCTTGCGATGTCGCCGAGATCTTCCTCGATGCGCAGCAGCTGGTTGTACTTCGAGATGCGGTCGCTGCGCGACAGCGAACCCGTCTTGATCTGACCGGCGTTCAGGCCGACCGCGATGTCCGCGATCGTCGAATCTTCCGTCTCGCCCGAACGG
Organism: Burkholderia sp. 22313; assembly: GCF_052045245.1. Classification (NCBI taxonomy): domain Bacteria; kingdom Pseudomonadati; phylum Pseudomonadota; class Betaproteobacteria; order Burkholderiales; family Burkholderiaceae; genus Burkholderia; species Burkholderia sp. 22313. The sequence continues at coordinate 72,736 of NZ_JBQEON010000021.1, read as the reverse complement.
TGCGAAATCACGGCCGTGTAGCCCGCGCGCTTCGCCATCTCGATTGCCGCGAACGTTTCGGTCAGCGTACCGATCTGGTTGATCTTGATGAGGATCGAGTTCGCGATGCCCTTCTCGATGCCTTCCTTCAGGATGCGCGTGTTCGTGACGAACAGGTCGTCGCCGACGAGCTGCACCTTCTTGCCGAGGCGATCGGTCAGCAGCTTCCAGCCTTCCCAGTCGCTTTCGTGCATGCCGTCCTCGATCGACACGATCGGGAACTTGTCGGCGAGCGTCGCGAGGTAGTCGGTGAATTCGGCCGACGACAGTTGCAGGCCTTCGCCCGCGAGCTGGTACTTGCCGTCGTGGTAGAACTCGGACGCCGCGCAGTCGAGCGCGAGCAGCACGTCTTCGCCCGCACGGTAGCCGGCCTTCTCGATCGCCTGCAGGATCGTCGACAGGCACTCGTCGTTGCTGCCGAAGTTCGGTGCGAAACCGCCTTCGTCGCCGACTGCCGTGCTCATGCCGCGATCGCTCAGGATCTTCTTCAGTGCGTGGAACACTTCCGCGCCGCAACGCAGGGCTTCACGGAACGTCGGCTGGCTCACCGGGACGATCATGAATTCCTGGATGTCGAGGCTGTTGTTCGCGTGCGCGCCGCCGTTGACGATGTTCATCATCGGAACCGGCAGCTGCATCGCGCCCGAGCCGCCGAAGTAGCGGTACAGCGGCAGGCCGGCTTCTTCGGCGGCTGCCTTCGCGACGGCCATCGACACGGCCAGCATCGCGTTCGCGCCGAGGCGCGACTTGTTGTCGGTGCCGTCCAGCTCGAGCAGCGTCTTGTCGAGGAACGCCTGTTCCGACGCGTCGAGGCCCATGATGGCTTCGGAGATTTCGGTGTTGATATGCTCGACTGCCTTCAGCACGCCCTTGCCGTTGTAGCGGCCGGCTTCGCCGTCGCGCAGTTCGATCGCTTCACGCGAGCCGGTGGACGCGCCCGACGGCACCGCCGCGCGGCCCATCGTGCCCGATTCGAGCAGCACGTCGCATTCGACGGTGGGGTTGCCGCGCGAATCCAGAATCTCGCGGCCGATGATATCTACGATTGCACTCATGGGTTTCCTCTGAGAATGACGATGGATTCTTCAAACTGCGACGGCACGCGCGCCGAAACCGCTTTCGCTACTGACGCGCGAAACCGTCGCAAGGTTCATTCGATCTTTAGTTGAAATCGTTTTCCAGGAACGGATTGCGCTTCACCGCCTGGTCGAGCGTGACGAGGGTCTCCAGCAGCGCGCCCATCCGGTTCAGCGGCACCGCATTCGGGCCGTCCGACTTCGCTTCGGCCGGATTCGGATGCGTTTCCATGAACAGGCCCGCAACGCCCGTCGCGACCGCGGCACGCGCGAGCACCGGCACGAATTCGCGCTGGCCGCCCGAGCTCGTGCCCTGCCCGCCCGGCAGCTGCACCGAGTGGGTCGCGTCGAACACGACCGGCGCGCTCGTCTCGCGCATGATCGCGAGCGAACGCATGTCGGACACGAGGTTGTTATAGCCGAACGAGACACCGCGCTCACACGCCATGAAGCGGTCGTCCGACAGACCGGCTTCACGTGCCGCATCGCGCGCCTTGTCGATCACGTTCTTCATGTCGTGCGGCGCGAGGAACTGGCCCTTCTTGATATTGACGGGCTTGCCCGAACGCGCGCATGCCTGGATGAAGTCGGTCTGGCGGCACAGGAATGCGGGCGTCTGCAGCACGTCGACGACCGACGCGACCTGCTCGATCTCCTCGATCGAATGCACGTCGGTCAGCACCGGCAGGCCGAGCTGACGCTTCACTTCGCCGAGGATCCGCAGCCCCTCGTCCATTCCGAGGCCGCGAAACGACTTGCCCGAGCTCCGGTTCGCCTTGTCATACGACGACTTGTAGATGAACGGGACGTTCAGCTTCTCGCAGATCTCCTTCAGGCGGCCGGCCGTGTCGATCGTCATTTGCTCCGATTCGACGACGCAGGTACCCGCGATCAGGAAGAAAGGCTGGTCGAGACCGACCTCGAAATCGCACAGCTTCATGCTTGCACTCCGCGCGCTTGCTTGTTGGCGAGCGCGGCTTCGACGAAGGCCTTGAACAGCGGGTGACCGTCACGCGGCGTCGACGTGAATTCCGGGTGGAACTGGACACCGACGAACCACGGGTGCATCGAACGCGGCAGTTCCATCATTTCCGGCAGATCCTCGCTCGGGGTACGGGCGCTGATGATAAGGCCGCCGGCTTCGAGCTGGGGCACGAAGCGGTTATTGACTTCATAACGGTGGCGATGACGCTCGTTCACATCCTTGCCATAGATCTCTTCGGCCATCGTGCCCGGCTTGATCGGGCAGCGTTGCGAACCAAGGCGCATCGTGCCGCCGAGATCGGATTCCTCGGTGCGCGTCTCGACCTTGCCTTCGCGGTCGTACCACTCGGTGATCAGCGCGACCACGCGTTCCGGCGTGTCCTCGTCGAACTCCGTGCTGTTCGCCTGCTTCAGGCCGACGACGTCGCGCGCGAATTCGATCACCGCGAGCTGCATGCCGAGGCAGATGCCGAGATACGGCACCTTCGACTCGCGCGCGTAGCGAACCGCGGCGATCTTGCCTTCCGTGCCACGACGGCCGAAACCGCCCGGCACCAGTACGGCGTCGAGATGCTTCAGGCTGTCGACACCGTTCGCCTCGAGTTCTTCCGAGTCGATGTACTCGATGTTGACCTTGGTCGACGTGTGGATCGACGCATGACGCAGCGCTTCGATCAGCGACTTGTACGACTCGGTCAGATCGACATACTTGCCGACCATGCCGATCGTGACTTCGTGCTTCGGATGTTCCAGCTTCTCGACGAGCGCCGACCACATGCTCAGGTCGGCGTCCTTCGGCGACAGCTTCAGTTCCTCGCAGATGATCCGGTCGAGGCCCTGGTCGTGCAGCATCTGCGGAATCTTGTAGATGCTGTCGGCGTCCCACACCGAGATCACGGCGTCTTCCGGCACGTTCGAGAACATCGAGATCTTCTTCGATTCGTCGTCCGGGATGCGGCGATCCGCACGGCACAGCAGCACGTGCGGCAGGATGCCGATCTCGCGCAGCTTCTGCACGCTGTGCTGGGTCGGCTTCGTCTTCAGTTCGCCGGCCGTCGCGACGTACGGCACGAGTGTCAGGTGCACGAAGCACGCGCTGTTGCGGCCGAGGCGCAGGCTCATCTGGCGTGCGGCCTCGAGGAACGGCAGCGACTCGATGTCGCCGACCGTGCCGCCGATCTCGACGATCGCGACGTCCGGCTCGCCGCAGGTGGCCGATGCCGCCCCGCGCTCGATGAAGGCCTGGATTTCGTTCGTGATGTGCGGAATCACCTGCACAGTCTTGCCGAGATAGTCGCCGCGGCGCTCCTTGCGGATCACCGATTCGTAGATCTGGCCGGTCGTGAAGTTGTTGGCCTTGCGCATCTTCGTGCTGATGAAGCGCTCATAGTGGCCGAGGTCGAGGTCGGTCTCCGCTCCGTCTTCCGTCACGAACACTTCGCCGTGCTGGAACGGGCTCATCGTGCCCGGGTCGACGTTGATGTAGGGATCGAGTTTGAGGAGGGTGACTTTCAGACCGCGCGATTCGAGGATCGCGGCGAGGGAGGCGGCGGCAATACCCTTGCCGAGGGAAGAAACTACGCCGCCGGTGACGAAAACATATTTGGTCATCGCTGGATGCTCGCGGGAAAAACGGATTATACCGTAAAGCCCGCCCTTCTCTCAGCATTAGGCGCGATGATCGCGCCCTTTCGCGCTGTGCCACACTAGCGGTGCGCACCCCGGGGCGAACCGGCCTACCGGCCGGTGCAACCGCCCACGCCGGACGCGGTGCATCGGGCCACCGGGCGCTACGTCACGCGCGTTTCGCGTGCGCCGCGCCGTCGCGCGGCACGCCGCCCTCTGCCGCTTTCAGCGAATTCAGCATCCGCTGCAATGCGCGGGCCGTCTCGATCGGCCGCTCCATCGGGAACAGGTGGCTGCCCTCGAGCCATTCGATGCGCCCGCGCGCCGCGCGCCGCGTCGCATCGAGCCCGACCTGCCGCACTTCGCGCGAACGCGTGCCGGCGAGAAAACCGAGCGGCACCGGCGCGCCGTGCGCGAGCCGCGGCCCGAGCGTGTGCGGCAAGGTCCGGTAGATCAGGTATTCGACCTGCCGGTCGAATGCGAGCGCGCGTTCGCCGTCGGCGCCCGCCTGCGGAATGCCGTGGTCGATGTAGTCGGACAGCATGCGTTCGTCCCAGCGAGCGAACGCCGGTTTCTCGTGGAAGTGCCGCCAGGCTTCGTCGCGGCTCGTCCAGTGCGTGCGCCGATTGCGTGTCGCGGCCGCCGGCGACAGCCGCTCGTCGAGCCCGGCCCACTGGCTGACACGCAATGCGCCGGCGCGCCATCCCGCGATGATCGGCGAGTCGATCATCACCACGCCGCGCACCCAATGCGGCTTTTTCAGCGCGGCCATCAGCGACAGGTAGCCGCCGAGCGAATGGCCGACGAGCCAGACCGGGCGTTCGTAGCGGCTGCCGATGTCGTCGAGCAGTTGCTCGACGAGATGCGGCCAGTCGCGTGTCACCGGGTAGCGGTGATCGTGACCGATGCGCTCGATGTAGCGCAGTTCGTAGTCGTCTGCCAGCTCGGCGAAGATCGTCCGGTACGTCGAGGCCGGAAAGCCGTTCGCATGCGAGAAGTGGAGGATGTCCTTCAAACGCCGATGTCTCCTTTGTCGGTAGGCGTTAGTGCTTTAGCACTTACTCCTACCCCATGCTTCGCGGTCGGTAGGCGTTGGTGCTTCAGCGCTTACGCCTAATTCATGCTACGCGGTCGGCCGGAGTTGGCGCTTCAGCGCTTGCTCCGGTCCCGTTCTTGATGCCCGCCATCGCGCCGATCACCGGTCCATCCAGTACCGTCGCTGCGCATCGCGATAACGCTCGAATACAAAACCGCCACCCGCCGGCGCGACGTCGAACCGCACGGCCCCGTCGCGATCGGTGCGCGGCAACGGAATCCCGCGCGCTGCATAGCGCGCGAGGACCGTCCGGTGCGGATGCCCGAAGCGATTGCGATAGCCTACAGGAAATACCGCGACGCGCGGTCCGACCGAATCGAGGAAAGGCTCAAGCGACGACGTGCGGCTGCCGTGGTGCGGAACGACGAGTATCTGCGCGGCCAGCGCGTCGCGCGCATCGGCCACCAGCCGGCGCTCGGCGCCGGCCTCGATGTCGCCCGTCAGCAGGGCCGACGTGCCGCCCGCGTCGATACGCAGCACACACGACTGTCCATTCGACGACCCCGTGCCCACCCCGCCCCGCGGCCATAGCATCGTGAAGACGACACCGTCCCAGGTCCACCGCTGCCCGGCCGCGCAAGGCAGCCGATCGGCCACGCCGGCCGCCTGCGCATCACGCCAAAGCCGATGTCCCGGTGCAATGCCGGCGAGCAGCTGGCGAACCTCGATGGCCTCGTGGACGGCCGCCGCGCCTCCCGCATGATCGGCATCCGCATGGCTGAGAACGAGCGAGTCGATGGTCCGGATCCCGCGCGCGCGCAATGCCGGCACGACGATGCGCGCGCCCGCATGGCTCGACTCCGCACCGGGCCCGGCGTCGAACAGCAAGGACCGGCGCGCGGTCTCGACCAGCACCGACGCGCCCTGCCCGACGTCGAACACGGTCAGCCGGAAACCGCCCGGCGGCGGCGCATCGGGCGCCGGCGCGACCAGCGGCAGCCAGGTTATCGGCGCCGCCCAGCGCAGCGGCCAGCCGCGTGGCATCAATACCCACGCGACACCCACGCACGCAAGCGCCAGCACCGGCCAGTCGGGCATGCGCAGCCAGAACACGCCTGCCGGCCAGTCGGCGAGGTGCCGCAGCAGCGTCATCATCGGTTCGAGCATCGCATGCGCGAGCCGGAACGCATACGCGTCCAACGGCGCGGGCAACCCGATACCAGCGAGCACGACGGGCGTCACGACAGAACTGACCCATGGAATCGCGAACGCATTGCCGAACGGGCCCGATACCGAGATCTGCGCGAACCATGCGGCCGTCAGCGGCGCGAGACCGAGCGTCACCGCGTACTGCACGCGTGTGGCCTGCGCGATACGGCGCCCGGCACGCATGCACCATGCGCGCGGCCGGCGCCAGCGGTCGACCGTGGCGGTGCCATCCGCCGCACTGGGGTTGCCGCCGTCACCGTCGGCGCCGTCGAATTCACGTACCGCGCGCCAACCCGCCACGGCCATCAGGATCACGGCGACCGCGCCGAACGACAGCCAGAATCCCGCCGACAGCACGGCCCACGGATCGGCGAGCAGCACGCCGCCGAGCGCCGCGCACAGCACTGCGGACGTCGGCACGCTGCGGCCGGCCAGATAGGCGGCCGCGCCGGCCGCGATCATCCACCACGCGCGCTGCGCCGGCACGTTGAAGCCGGCGAGCGCCGCATAGCCGGCGGCCGCCGTCAGCGCCGCCAGGGAAGCCGCGTAAGGTGCCGGCATCACGAGCGCCGCGGCACGTCCCCGCCAGCGCAGACGCCGCCAGGCCATCGACACGATCCCGCCGGCGAGCGCGCCGACGAGCCCGACATGCAGGCCCGAAATCGCAACCAGGTGGCTCGTGCCCGTGTTGCGCAGCACGCGCCAGTCGTCGTCGCCGATGCCGGATTGATCGCCAACCGCAAGCGCGATCACGATGCCGCGATAGCGCGCGTCATGGCCGAGCGCGTCGCCGATACGCCTACGCAACGCGTCGCGTGACCGGTCGATCGACGCCCGCCATCCCGACGCGTGCGCGTCGAGCAGCTCGGCCCGTTCGGGTGCGACGACATAGCCGATCGCACGAATGCCCGCGGCGAGCCATGCCGCTTCGCTGTCGCGCACGCCCGGATTCGCCTCGGCATGCGGCCGCTTCAGGCGTACGGCGAGACGCCAGCGCTGTGCGGCGCGCAGTTCGGGCATCGCGCCGCGTGCCGCGGGCGCGCCGTACGTGCGCCACGACAGCCGGATCACGGGAGGAAAACGGGCCAGCCCCGCATCGTTCGATTCAACCGCGAACAGCAGTCGCGCACCGGTATCGTCGACCACCGGCAACCCGCTGATCACCCCCGTAACGACGATGTCGCGCCCTTCCCGATCGACGGGCAGGCTGTCACGCAGCCGCCATTCGGCGCGCGCCGCCGCATAACCGAACCCGATCGCACAGGCAGCGCATGCGCACAGCATCCATCGCAGCGCGACGATCGCTCGCGTTCGCCGGCGACGCGCACACCATGCGAGCAGCGCGCCGCATCCGGCCAGCACGACCGCTCCGCTTGCCCAACCGCCCGCGCCCGGCAACGCCGCCTGCCGCTGCAGCACGACGACGCCGAGCGCGAACGCGATCCACCCCACGCGCATCGCGCCTCCTCGTCGACCTGGCGCCGTCGTGGTCGAGACGGCGCCTTCCGCCAACGATTATGCGGACGAAAGTGCGAGGCGCGGCAGCGCGGCGAGCGCGTTAGCCGTTGTGGATAGGGACAGCGAATGCGTGTCGATCCCGCGCAGTTCGGCGAGCACGGCACCGATGCGCGGCACCTGGTCGGGCGCGTTGCGGGACTTGTACGCCCACTCGGGCGCGATGTCGGGCGCGTCCGTCTCGACGACGATCGCGTCGAGCGGCAATTGCTCGGCGAGCCGGCGAATCTGCCGCGCGCGTTCGAACGTCACGTTGCCGCCGAACCCAAGATGCAGCCCCTGCGCGAGATACGCGTCGGCCTGCTGGAAACTGCCGTTGAACGCATGCGCGATGCCGCACCGCACGCCGAAGCGGCGCAGCCCGGCGAGCACGCGGTCCTGCGACTTGCGCACGTGGCACAGCACCGGCAGGTCGAACTCGCGCGCGAGCTTGAGCTGCCCCTGGTAGAAAAATTGCTGCCGGTCTTCGTCGAGCCCCGGCACGAAGTAGTCGAGGCCGATCTCGCCGATCGCGACAAAGCGCGGATCGTCGAGGCTCGCCTCGATCTCCATGCGCAGCCGGTCGAGATCATCGTCGCGCGCGTGCGGCGTAAACATCGGATGGATGCCGAGCGCATAGACCGCGCCCGGCGTGCGCTGCGCGAGTTCGCGCACCGTCGTGAAGTTGTCGCGCCCGACGCTCGGGATCACGATGCGCGACACGCCGGCCGCGCGCGCCGCTTGCGCGACCGCGTCGCGGTCGGCGTCGAATTCGGCGGCATCGAGATGGCAATGCGTATCGATCCACATGTCGGCTTTCCTGCGCGCTCGCCGCCGTGCCGGGTGTCACCCGGCGGCGCGGCGAAGGCGTTCGTTCACACCGGCAGCGCCGGCTCCTCGTGCAGCACGCCGTCGCGCAGGCGCATGATGCGGTCGCAGCGCGCGGCGAGTTCGGGATCGTGCGTGACGATCACGAAACTCGTTTCGAGCGTCTCGGACAATTCGAGCATCAGGTTGAAGACCGTGTCGGCCGTCGTGCCGTCGAGGTTGCCGGTCGGCTCGTCGGCGAGCACGCAGGCCGGCTTCGTCACCAGCGCACGCGCGATCGCGACGCGCTGCCGCTCGCCGCCCGACAGCTCGCCCGGCCGATGCTTCGCACGCGGACCGAGACCGACCCGTTCGAGCATCGCCTGTGCCTGCTCGCGCGCGGCCTCGGTCGTCATCCGGCGGATGCGCAGCGGCATCGCGACGTTGTCGAGCGCGGTGAATTCCGGCAGCAGGTGATGGAACTGGTAGACGAACCCGAGCGCGCGGTTGCGCAATTCGTTTCGCTCGCGCTCGGCGAGCTGCGTAAACGGCTTGCCGAGCAGCGACACTTCGCCCGCGCTCGGCTCGTCGAGGCCGCCGAGCACGTGCAGCAGCGTGCTCTTGCCGGAACCCGACGCGCCGACGACCGCGAGTTTCTCGCCGCGCCGCACCGTCAGCTCGGTATTGTTGAGCACCTGCACGTTGAAGCCGCCCTGCACGAATGCCTTCGTGATCCCGCGCGCCTGAAGCACGTATTCCTGCATACCTGCCGAATCCTGTCTGATGGGTTGTCGTGAATCCGCGAATGCGGTCGCGCGGTCATTCATAGCGCAGCGCCTCCGCCGGCTTCACCTTCGCACCGCGCCAGCTCGGATAGAGCGTCGCGACGGCCGACAGCACGAACGCGATCAGGCCGATCTTGATCACGTCGCCCGCGACGAGCTCGGACGGCAGCTCGCTGATGAAGTACACCGACGGCGGCAGGAACTGCACGCCGAACAGATGCTCGATCATCGGGATCAGCCACGGGATGCTCCACGCGATCAGGCAGCCGAGCGCAACGCCCGTCGCGGTGCCGACGAAGCCGATCGTCACGCCCTGCACGACGAAGATCTTCATGATCGAGCCCGGCTGCGCGCCGAGCGTGCGCAGGATCGCGATGTCGGCCTGCTTGTTGGTCACCGTCATCACGAGCGACGACACGAGGTTGAACGCGGCGACCGCGATGATCAACGTGAGGATGATGAACATCATCCGCTTCTCGATCTGCACGGCCGAGAACCAGGTCTTGTTCTGCTGGGTCCAGTCGCGGATGTACAGGCTGCCCGACAGCGTATGCGACAGTTCGACCGCGACCTGCGGCGCCTTCTGCATGTCGGTGAGCCGCAACCGCACGCCGGTCGGCGCGGACATCCGGAACAGCGCCTCCGCGTCGCGGATGTTGATCATCGCGAGCGTGCTGTCGTATTCGTAGTGGCCCGATTCGAACACGCCGACGACGGTGAACTGCTTGAGCCGCGGCATCATCCCGGCCGGCGTGATCGAGCCTTCGGGCGCGACGAGCGTGACCTTGTCGCCGACCGTCACGCCGAGGTTGCCGGCGAGCGCGTCGCCGAGCACGATGCCGAACTGGCCGGGCACGAGCGCGGCGAGCTGGCCCGCCTTCATGTCCTTGCCGATGTCCGACACCTGCGGTTCGAGCGACGGTTCGACGCCGCGCAGCATCACGCCGCTCACCGCGTCCTGGCGCGTGAGCAGCGCCTGCGCGTCGACGTACGGCGCCGCGCCGATCACCTGCGAATTGCGGCGCGCTTCCTGCGCGGTCAGTTGCCAGTCGGGCATCGAGCCGGTCGGCGAGAACACCTCGACGTGCGCGAGCACCGACAGCATGCGGTCGCGCACTTCCTTCTGGAAGCCGTTCATCACGGACAGCACGACGATCAGCGCGGCGACGCCAAGCGCGATCCCGAGCATCGACACGAGCGCGATGAAGGAAATGAAGCCGTTGCCGGTCGTGCGTTTGCCGGCGCGCGTGTAGCGCCAGCCGATCTGCCATTCGTACGGAAGTTTCAAGCGAATCCTTTCTGCTGGTTACGGCGGGGATGGCGGCCCGCGGACGGCACGCCGGCCGGCGGCGGCCGGCCGCCCGGACGCGGTCGAAAAAAGCGGGCGCCGGACGTGATCGGGCCCAATCCGGCCCGCCCGGACCATGAACCGGCCCGATCACGCGCGCAGTTTGCCATACAATGCGCACCATCATGCACGACCGACGCCTCCATTTTCTCGTTCCGTTCGCGCTGCCGTCGGCGGCCGATGCGACCTCGTCCCTGCACACGCTGGACAGCCCCGCGCTCGAAAAGTTGCTCGCCCGCGCAAGCCTGGTCGAGCGCGTGGCCGGCGAGGACTTCCAGCGCACGCTGCCGCACGAGCGCTGGCTGGCCCGCCAGTTCGGCGCGACCCAGGGCAATGCCGCCGACGAGGCGCCGCTCGCCCCCTACATGCTGCTGGCCGACGGCGGCGACCCGGGCACGCAGGCCTGGGCGTGCGTCGAGCCCGTCCACGTCGAAATCGCGCACGATCACCTCGTGCTGGTCGACCCGGCGAGCCTCGCGCTCGACGGCGGCGACGCCGCCGCGCTGCTCGCGGTCGCACGCCCGCTGATCGAGGAGCTCGGCGTGCGGCTCGAAGCCCCCCAGCCGACGCGCTGGTACCTGTCCAGCGAGCAGCTCGCCCGCCTCGCCGGCGCGGCGCCGCTGCGCGCCAGCGGCCGCAACATCGAGATCTGGCTGCCGCACGAGGCACACACCGGCGAACGCTCGCGGATGTGGATGAAGCTGCAGAACGAAGTGCAGATGGCGTGGTTCCAGCATCCGGTCAACGAAGCGCGCGAAGCGCGCGGGTTGCCGGCCGTCAATTCGATCTGGTTCCATGCGCAAGGCACGCTGAAGCCGGTCGGCAAGCCGTTCGAGCGCGTGCTGTCCGCGTCGCCCGCGGCGCTCGGCCTCGCGCGCGCCGCGCGGGCCGACGCGGGCGCGGCGCCGGCCGCCTTCGGCGCGCTGCCGGCCGCCGCCGGCGCGACGCTCGTCGAGCTGCCGTCGCTGTCCGCCCCGTTCGTCGAACAGGACTGGGCACGCTGGCACGACGCACTCGCCGCGCTCGAGCGCGACTGGTTCGCGCCGTCGCTCGCCGCGCTGCAGAACGGCGAGCTGACCGGTGTCGACGTCACGCTGTGCGGCGACACCAGCTCCGTGACGCTGCACGCGACGCGCGGCGACCTGCGCAAGTTCTGGCGCCGCCGTGCGCTGGCGTCCCTGTTCGAATAACCCGACCTGTATGACCCGGATCGTTACCCGCCCCGTCGCGCCCGCCGACGCCGAAGCGCTCGCGCGCCACGGCCTGCACCCCGTCCTCGCCCGCCTGTACGCATCGCGCGGCGTGCAGTCCCCGGCCGACATCGAGACCGCGCTCGCGCGCCTCGTACCGCCCACCGAACTGAAAGGCTGCGCGGACGCCGCGGCGCTGCTCGCCGACGCCATCGCCGACAAGCGGCGCCTGCTGGTCGTCGCCGACTACGACTGCGACGGCGCGACCGCCTGCGCGGTCGCGGTACGCGGCCTGCGGATGTTCGGCGCACAGATCGACTACCTGGTGCCGAACCGCTTCGAATACGGCTACGGCCTGACGCCCGAAATCGTCGAACTCGCGGCCGCACGCAAGCCCGACCTGTTGATCACCGTCGACAACGGGATCGCGAGCGTCGCGGGCGTCGAAGCCGCGAATGCGCGCGGCATCGACGTGCTCGTGACCGACCACCACCTGCCCGGCGACGCGCTGCCCGCCGCACGCGCGATCGTCAACCCGAACCAGCCCGGCTGCGCGTTTCCGAGCAAGCACATCGCCGGCGTCGGCGTGATGTTCTACGTGCTGCTCGCGCTGCGCGCCGAGCTGCGCCGCCGCGGCGCGTTCGCGAGCAAGGAAGCCGAACCGCGTCTCGACGGGCTGCTCGACCTGGTCGCGCTCGGCACCGTCGCCGACGTCGTCCGGCTCGACGGCAACAACCGCGTGCTCGTCGCGCAGGGGCTGCAGCGCATCCGCAACGGCCGCATGCAGCCGGGCATCGCCGCGCTGTTCCGCGCCGCGGCCCGCGAGGCGCGCACCGCGTCGGGCTTCGACCTCGGCTTCGGCCTCGGCCCGCGCCTGAACGCCGCCGGGCGGCTCTCCGACATGTCGCTCGGGATCGAATGCCTGATCACCGACGACATCGGCCGCGCGTGGGACCTCGCGCAGCAGCTCGACGTGATGAACCGCGAACGCCGCGAGATCGAGGCCGGCATGCAGCAGCAGGCGCTCGCCGATCTCGCCGACGTCGATCCGGCCGACGCGTGCACGATCACGCTGTTCAATCCCGAATGGCACCAGGGCGTGATCGGCATCGTCGCCGGGCGGCTCAAGGAGAAATTCCACCGCCCGTCGTTCACGTTCGCGCATGCGGACGAAGCCGGCACGCGGGTCAAGGGCTCGGGCCGGTCGATTCCCGGCTTCCACCTGCGCGACGCCCTCGACCTCGTGTCGAAGCGCGAACCCGACCTGATCGTCGCGTTCGGCGGCCACGCGATGGCGGCCGGCCTCACGCTCGACGCCGACAACGTGCCGCGCTTCGCTGCCGCGTTCGAGGCCGTCGCGCGCGAATGGCTGTCCGACGACGCGCTCGCGCGCGTGATCGAGACCGACGGCGAACTCGAGGAAGCGTATTTCACGCCGCAGTTCGTCGGGCTGCTCGACGAAGCCGTCTGGGGCCAGGGCTTTCCGGCCCCGCTTTTCTCCGGGGAATTCGACGTCGTGTCGCAGTCGCTCGTGAAGGAAAAGCACCTGAAGCTGCAGCTGGCTCGCGGCCGCCAGCGCTTCAACGCGATCTGGTTCAACCACACCGAGCCGCTGCCGGCGAGCGCGCTGATCGCGTACCGCCTCGTGGCCGACACGTGGAACGGCATGACGCGCGTCCAGCTGATCGTCGAACACGCGGCCGGCTGAACGCCGGTCACGCGGCCCGCGGCGCTCGCGGGCCGCAGGCGCGCCGCGCCGGACGAGGCTCCGGCGCGCATGCAAGCACACTCCGCGTCACCGGGATACCCCGCCGATCGGCTATAATTCCGCTTTTTTACGAAGCAAGAATAGCGAACGATCATGGAAGCGGAACGTCTCAACGCGATCGAAAGCTCCCTGCTCGACCTGCGCAACCGCGCGGGCGAGCTTCGGGGGTATCTTTGACTACGACGCCAAAGCTGCGCGTCTGACCGAAGTCAACAAGGAACTCGAAGACCCGAACGTCTGGAACGACTCGAAGAACGCCCAGGCGCTCGGTCGCGAGAAGAAGCTGCTCGAAGGCGTCGTCACGACGCTCACCGCGCTCGATAGCGACCTGCGCGACGCGCTCGACCTGTTCGAGCTGGCCCGCGAAGAAGGCGACGAAGACACCCTCGTCGCGTCGGAAGACGACGCCGCGAAGCTCGAGGCGCGCGTCGGCGACATCGAGTTCCGCCGGATGTTCTCGAACCCGGCCGACCCGAACAACTGCTTCATCGACATCCAGGCCGGCGCCGGCGGCACCGAGGCATGCGACTGGGCATCGATGCTGCTGCGCCAGTACCTGCGCTACTGCGAGCGCAAGGGCTTCAAGGCCGAGGTGCTCGAAGAGTCCGACGGCGACGTCGCCGGCATCAAGAACGCGACGGTCAAGGTCACGGGCGAATACGCATACGGCTTCCTGCGCACCGAAACGGGCATTCACCGCCTCGTGCGCAAGTCGCCGTTCGACTCGTCGGGCGGCCGCCACACGTCGTTCTCGTCGGTGTTCGTGTATCCGGAAATCGACGACTCGATCGAAGTCGAGATCAACCCGGCCGACCTGCGCATCGACACGTACCGCGCATCGGGCGCGGGCGGCCAGCACATCAACAAGACCGACTCCGCGGTGCGGATCACGCACATGCCGACCGGCATCGTCGTGCAGTGCCAGAACGACCGCTCGCAGCACCGCAACCGCGCCGAAGCGATGGCGATGCTGAAGTCGCGCCTGTACGAAGTCGAAATGCGCAAGCGCCAGGCCGAACAGGACAAGCTCGAATCGAGCAAGACCGATGTGGGCTGGGGCCACCAGATCCGTTCTTACGTGCTCGACCAGAGCCGCGTGAAGGACCTGCGCACGAACGTCGAAATGAGCAACACGAGAGCCGTCCTCGACGGCGATCTCGACGACTTCATCAGCGCGAGCCTCAAACAGGGCGTGTAAGCGCCGCGGCGCGGCCCCTCCGGTCGCGCCGCCCTTCCCGTTTGCCGCACCACTCCGAATTCCGACCATCATGACCGAACCGACCCAAACGCAGCCCGCCGTCGCGGCGGACGAAAACCAGATCATCGCCGAGCGCCGCGAGAAGCTGCGCGCATTGCGCGAGCAAGGCATCGCCTATCCGAACGATTTCCGGCCGACGCACCACGCCGCCGATCTCCAGGTGAAATTCGCCGACTCGGACAAGGCCGCGCTCGAAGCGAACCAGGTCGAGGTGTCGGTCGCCGGCCGCATGATGCTCAAGCGCGTGATGGGCAAGGCGAGCTTCGCGACCGTGCAGGACGGTTCGGGCCAGATCCAGTTCTTCGTGACGCCGAACGACGTCGGCGCGGAAACCTACGACGCATTCAAGAAGTGGGACTTGGGCGACATCGTCGCCGCGCGCGGCGTGCTGTTCCGCACCAACAAGGGCGAGCTGTCGGTCCAGTGCAAGGAGCTGCGCCTGCTGTCGAAGGCGCTGCGCCCGCTGCCGGACAAGTTCCACGGCCTCGCCGACCAGGAAATGCGCTATCGCCAGCGCTACGTCGACCTGATCGTCACGCCGGAAACGCGCGACACGTTCCGCGCACGCACCAAGACCATCGCGTCGATCCGCAAGTTCATGGACAACGCCGAGTTCATGGAAGTCGAAACGCCGATGCTGCACCCGATCCCGGGCGGCGCCGCGGCCAAGCCGTTCGTCACGCATCACAACGCGCTCGACATGCAGATGTTCCTGCGCATCGCGCCGGAGCTGTACCTGAAGCGCCTGATCGTCGGCGGTTTCGAGCGCGTGTTCGAGATCAATCGCAACTTCCGAAACGAAGGCGTGTCGCCGCGCCACAACCCGGAATTCACGATGATGGAGTTCTACGCCGCGTACACCGACTACCGCTGGCTGATGGACTTCACCGAGCAGCTGATCCGCCAGGCGGCGATCGATGCGCTCGGCACCGCGACGATCCAGTACCAGGGCCGTGAGCTCGATCTCGCGAAGCCGTTCCACCGCCTGACGATCACGCAGGCGATCCAGAAGTTCGCGCCGCAGTACACCGACGGCCAGCTGTCGGACGACGCATTCCTGCGTAGCGAACTGAAGCGCCTCGGCGTCGACGTGTCGCAGCCGGCCTTCCTGAATGCCGGTATCGGCGCGCTGCAGCTCGCGCTGTTCGAGGAAACCGCCGAATCGCAACTGTGGGAGCCGACCTACATCATCGACTACCCGGTCGAGGTGTCGCCGCTCGCACGCGCATCGGACACGGTGCCGGGCATCACCGAGCGTTTCGAGCTGTTCATGACGGGCCGCGAGATCGCGAACGGATTCTCGGAGCTGAACGATCCGGAAGACCAGGCCGCGCGCTTCAAGAAACAGGTCGAGCAGAAGGATGCGGGCGACGAGGAAGCGATGTTCTTTGACGCCGACTACATACGCGCGCTCGAACACGGGATGCCGCCGACCGGCGGTTGCGGGATCGGCATCGACCGTCTCGTGATGCTGCTGACCGACAGCCCGACGATCCGCGATGTGCTGCTGTTCCCGCACCTGCGCCGCGAAGACTGACGCCCCCTGCCCTGCGTGTGCGCCGCGCTCTGCGGCGCGCCCGCGGCGGCTTTGTAACCGCGCGTAAATCCCGCCTGCCGGCGTTCGCCGGTTTTCGATCTTTCCCCCTTTAAATTCCGCGCCGCGCCGGCCCTCCCCGGGTTTTCCAGGTATCGGTCACCCATTCTCCGCTGCAATTCGTTACACCTTGATACGGCGCGCCCCTCGCCCGTGGACGACACTCCTGTTGCGTCACCACGCATGACCACGGGACCAGAACGCGGCGCCGGAACGCCAAGTCTGATCGCTCCCGAAGCGTGGGATCCGGCCAGCGCCAACGCGCGAAGCCGGATCGACAACGGAGAAAAAAATGGACAACCAGAATCAGACCACGCCGCAAAAGCAACGCCTCCACCCGCTCATCGCGACCGCGGCAGGCGCCGTCATCGTCGCCAGTCTCGCCGCCACCGCCGCGATCACGGGCATCTTCCCGAAGGCCAGCAGCAACAACGCGCAGAACGGCCAGACCCAGGCCGCGCTGATCGCGTCGCAGCCGGCCGTGGATACGGCCGCAGCCGCCAGCGCCGCGCTAGCCGCGCAGGCGCAGCAGCAGGCAGCCGAACAGGCTGCACAGCAGAAGCTGGCGGCCGAAAAGGCGGCTGCCGTACAAGCCGAACCGAA
Organism: Burkholderia sp. 22313; assembly: GCF_052045245.1. NCBI lineage: Bacteria > Pseudomonadati > Pseudomonadota > Betaproteobacteria > Burkholderiales > Burkholderiaceae > Burkholderia > Burkholderia sp. 22313. The sequence continues at coordinate 55,919 of NZ_JBQEON010000021.1, read as the reverse complement.
GCCCGCACCGCGCCCGGCGGCCACGCACCACCGTCATGCGCCGGCGCCGCAACCGCCGCAGTACGCACAACAATCGTCCGCACCCGCGCAGCCGGCCTATTGCCAGAACTGCGGCACGATCGTCGCGATCACGCAGACGCGTACGCCGGGCCAGAGCTCGGGGATCGGCGCGGTCGGCGGTGCAGCGGCCGGCGGCCTGCTCGGCAATCAGTTCGGCCACGGCAACGGCCGCACCGCGATGACGATCATCGGTGCGCTCGGCGGCGGCCTGGCCGGCAATCAGGTCGAGAAGCAGGTGCGCGCGGAAACCGATTACGAAGTACAAGTCCAGATGGAAAGCGGCGCGACGCGCACGTTCACGTACCACAACGCCCCGCCGTTCGGCCAGGGCCAGCGCGTGCGGATCGAGAACGGCACGCTGGTCGGCGCGTAACCGCGGCCGTCACGCCTGACGCCAGGCCGGGGGCGTCCATCGACGGGCGGCTCCGGCAATCGCCGCAAACGAAAAAGGCTCGTGAAGCAATCACGAGCCTTTTCTTTTTTGCGGGAGCCGCATGACGCGAGCGCGGGCGCCGGCGCGAATCTCAGTCTTCGTCGTCGAAGTCGGATTCGTCGATCCAGTGGGCCTGGATCGCTTCGAGGATCTTCTCGCCCGAGTGGCTCGGGTCGTCCGAGAAGCCGTCGAGCTCAATCACCCATTGGCGCAGGTCGACGAAATTGATCCGCTGCGGATCGACGTCCGGATGCTTGTCTGCCAGCGCGATGGCGATGTCGCGCGAATCGGTCCATTTCATGGCCTGCTCTCCCGTGTATGCGACGAGTCCGCCGGGCACGGCACACACGGTTGCGCGCCGCCCGCCCCGCCGGTCCGTCAGTGATTTTCCTTCGCGTGGTTGATCGAGTACTTCGGGATCTCGACCACCAGGTCCGAATCTTCCTTCACGATCGCCTGGCACGACAGGCGCGACGTCGGCTCGAGGCCCCACGCCTTGTCGAGCAGGTCGTCCTCATCCTCGTCGGACGCCTCGAGCGCGTTGAAGCCCTCGCGGATCACCACGTGGCAGGTCGTGCATGCGCACGACTTCTCGCATGCGTGCTCGATCTCGATCCCGTGGTCGAGCAGGTTGTCGCAAATACTCTTGCCAGGCGTCGCGTCGATCACTGCGCCGTCCGGGCACAGTTCGACGTGAGGCAGCACCACCAGTTGAGGCATGTCCGTTCCGTCAGTCAGGGTGCGGCGGCTGGCGCCGCACGGTTCAATATCGCGCGGACCGTCGCCGGTCCGCGTGCACGTCGTTGGTTCAGATCTCGTCGAGCCGTCGGCCCGACAGTGCGCGCTTGATGCTCTTGTCCATCCGGCGCGCCGCGAATTCGTCGGTGCCGTCGGCGAGCGTCTTGGTCGCTGCTTCGATCGCGTGCGCATCGTCGCCCTGCGCGATCGTGCGCAGTGCCGCGACGAGCGCGTCGACCTGCGTGCGTTCGGCGTCGTCGAGCAATTCGCCGTCGGACGCCAGCGCCGCCTGCGTCGCCTCGATCATCCGTTCGGCCTCGACCTGCGCCTCGCGCAGCGCGCGTGCGCGCATGTCGATCTCGGCGGTCTTGAAGCTGTCCTCGAGCATCTTCGCGATGTCGTCGTCGGCGAGGCCGTACGACGGCTTCACGACGACCGACGCCTCGACGCCCGAATGCTGCTCGCGCGCGAACACCGACAGCAGCCCATCCGCATCGACCTGATAGGTCACGCGGATGCGCGCCGCGCCGGCCGTCATCGGCGGAATGCCGCGCAACTCGAAGCGCGCGAGCGACCGGCAGTCGGCGACGAGCTCGCGCTCGCCCTGCACCACGTGGATCGCCATCGCGGTCTGGCCGTCCTTGAAGGTCGTGAATTCCTGCGCACGCGCGATCGGAATCGTCGAATTGCGCGGAATGATCTTCTCGACCAGGCCGCCCATCGTCTCGACGCCGAGCGACAGCGGGATCACGTCGAGCAGCAGCCAGTCGTCGCCGCTGCCGCGATTGCCGGCAAGCAGGTCGGCCTGGATCGCCGCGCCGAGCGCGACGACCTGGTCCGGATCGAGATTGACGAGCGGCGGCTGGCCGAAATGCTTCGCGACGGCTTCGCGGATCACCGGCATGCGCGTCGCACCGCCGACGAGCACGACACCCTTGATGTCGGCCGCACTCACCTGCGCATCGCGCAGGGCCTTGCGGGTCGGCGTCAGCGTACGCTGCACGAGCGGTTCGACGAGCGAGGCGAACGTGTCGTGCGAGACCGTCTGCTCGAGGCGCGCGCCGTTCGACAGCGTCACGTCGAGCGACGCCTGCGGCGCGGACGACAGCGCTTCCTTCAGCACGCGCACGCGATCGAGCAGCAGGCGCACGTCCTCGGGCGCGAGCGCCTTCGCGTCGATGCCAGCCTGCGCGAGCACATGGCCGAACAGCGCATGGTCGAAATCGTCGCCGCCGAGTGCGGAATCGCCGCCCGCGGCCAGCACTTCGAACACGCCCTTCGTCAGCTTCAGGATCGACAGGTCGAACGTGCCGCCGCCGAGGTCATACACCGCGTAGAGGCCTTCGGCCCCGTTGTCGAGGCCGTAGGCAATTGCTGCCGCGGTCGGCTCGTTCAGCAGGCGCAGCACGTTGAGGCCCGCGAGGCGTGCGGCGTCCTTCGTCGCCTGGCGCTGCGCGTCGTCGAAATACGCGGGCACGGTGATCACCGCGCCGACCAGTTCGTCGCCGAGCGTGTCTTCCGCGCGGTAACGCAGCGTCGCGAGAATCTCGGCCGACACTTCGACCGGGCTCTTCACGCCGTCGATCGTGCGAATCTGCACCATGCCCGGCGCATCGACGAATTCGTACGGCGCGTTCGCCGCGCCTTCGACCTCGGCCTTGCCGCGGCCCATGAAGCGCTTGACCGACACGATCGTGTTGCGCGGATCGGTTGCGGCCTGTTCCTTCGCTTCGTGGCCGATGCGACGGCCGCCCTTCTCCAGATAACGGACCACCGACGGCAGCAGCGCGCGGCCCGTTTCGTCCGGCAACACTTCGGGCACGCTGTTGCGCACCGCCGCGACGAGCGAGTTCGTCGTGCCGAGATCGATCCCGACAGCGAGTCGCCGCTGGTGCGGCGCCGGCGCCATGCCCGGTTCGGAAATTTGCAGTAATGCCATCTTGGTTCGTTCGGGCGCTCGGCCCGTTTGCTGCGCGTGCCGCGAGGCACGCGGTTAAGTTTCGAGGCGCTCGATCTGCACGCCCACTTCCGACGCGACCCGTTCGATGAACATCAGCTGGCGCACGGCCTCGGCGGCGGCCTGGTCGGCCGCGCTGTCGAGCAGCGTGCCGAGACGCTCGAGGCGCACGCGCTTTTCGTCGCGCAACTCGGCGAGCAGTGCATCAAGCGCGTCGACATTGCGGGCGGCCGCGGCATCCTCGATGCCTTCGCGCCATTCCATCTGCTGCATCAGGAACGCGGGCTCCATCGCGGTGTTGTTTTCAGCACCGATGTCGACGCCGCGCAGCGACAGCAGATAGGTCGCGCGCTTCAGCGGATCGCGCAGCGTGCGGTACGCCTCGTTCGCGCGGGTCGCCCATTGCATCGCGATGCGCTTCTGCGCATCGCCGGCCGCCGCGAAGCGGTCGGGGTGCACCTGCGTCTGCACCGTGCGATACGCGCTGTCGAGTACCGCCTCGTCGAGCGCGAATTGCGCCGGCAGGTGAAACAGATCGAAGTGGCTGTCTTTCAGCGAGACCATCGTCGCGTTCAATTCCGGTTCGTCGCGCGGCAAACGCCGCACATTAAAAAGGCGGCCCGTGCCGCCTCTCGCCCGCTTCGCGCGGAAATCCGCGTCACACGCGGAACGATTCGCCGCACCCGCACTCGTCCTTCACGTTCGGGTTGTTGAACTTGAACCCTTCGTTCAGGCCTTCGCGGGCGAAGTCGAGCTCGGTGCCGTCGATGTACGCGAGGCTCTTCGGGTCGACGATGACCTTCACGCCATGGCTCTCGAACACCTGATCCTCGGGGGCCAGCTCGTCGACATACTCGAGCTTGTACGCGAGCCCCGAGCACCCGGTCGTGCGAACGCCAAGCCGCAGGCCCACACCCTTGCCGCGACGGACGAGGTATTTCTGGACGTGCTGTGCTGCTTTTTCGGTCAGTGTAATTGCCATGATGTCCTTGCCGCGGCGCGCCCGCAGGGGCCCGCCGCGTTCCCTTCCAAGCGCCCCCATACCTGTCGCTTCGCGCCAGCCCCCGAGGGGGTCAATAAAACTTGGGGCGGCCCGGCGTTTTATTGAGAAGCCGCTCGAAGCGTCAGGCCGCTGCCTGATCGCCTTCCTTGGCGTCGTGGCGCTTCTTGTAGTCGGCCACGGCTGCCTTGATCGCGTCTTCCGCGAGAATCGAGCAGTGAATCTTCACCGGCGGCAGGGCCAGCTCTTCGGCGATCTGCGTGTTCTTGATCGACAGCGCCTCGTCGAGCGTCTTGCCCTTCACCCACTCGGTCACGAGCGAGCTCGACGCGATGGCCGAACCGCAGCCGTACGTCTTGAACTTCGCGTCTTCGATCACGCCGTCCGCGCCGACGCGGATCTGCAGCTTCATCACGTCGCCGCAGGCCGGCGCGCCGACCATGCCCGTGCCGACCGCGTCGTCGTCTTTCGCGAACGAACCGACGTTACGCGGGTTTTCGTAGTGATCCAGAACCTTGTTGCTGTATGACATGACTCAGACTCCTTGACTCGTTACGTCTGCGTGCGCAAATCCGCCCGCGAATGTATTCAATGCTGCGTTCAGTGTGCGGCCCATTCGATCGTCGACAGATCGATGCCTTCCTGGTGCATTTCCCAGAGCGGCGACAGTTCGCGCAGCTTTGCGATCTTGCTGTTCAGCAGGTCGATCACGAAGTCGACGTCCTGCTCCGTCGTGAAACGGCCGACCGTGAAGCGGATCGAGCTGTGCGCGAGTTCGTCGTTGCGGCCGAGCGCACGCAGCACGTACGACGGCTCCAGCGACGCCGACGTGCACGCCGAACCCGACGACACCGCGACGTCCTTGATCGCCATGATCAGCGACTCGCCTTCGACGAAATTGAAGCTGATGTTCAGGTTGTGCGGGACACGGCGCTCCATGTCGCCGTTCACGTACGTTTCCTCGATCTGCAACAGCCCGCGCAGCAGCTTGTCGCGCAGCATGCGGATGCGCTCGTTCTCGGTCGCCATTTCTTCACGCGCGATGCGGAACGCTTCGCCCATGCCGACGATCTGGTGCGTCGCCAGCGTGCCCGAACGCATCCCGCGCTCGTGACCGCCGCCGTGCATCTGCGCTTCGATGCGCACGCGCGGCTTGCGGCGCACGTACAGCGCGCCGATGCCCTTCGGGCCGTAGGTCTTGTGCGCCGAGAACGACATCAGGTCGACCTTCAGCTTCGCGAGGTCGATCTCGACCTTGCCGGTCGATTGTGCGGCGTCGACGTGGAACACGATGCCCTTCTCGCGGCAGATCTCGCCGATCGTCTCGATGTCCTGGATCACGCCGATTTCGTTGTTCACGTGCATCACCGACACGAGGATCGTGTCCGGGCGCAGCGCGGCCTTGAACACGTCGAGGTCGATCAGGCCGTCTTCCTTCACGTCGAGATAGGTGACTTCGAAGCCGTCGCGCTCGAGCTCGCGGCAGGTGTCGAGCACGGCCTTGTGCTCGGTCTTCACCGTGATGATGTGCTTGCCCTTGCCCTTGTAGAAGTTCGCGGCACCCTTGATCGCCAGGTTGTCCGATTCCGTTGCGCCGGACGTCCAGATGATCTCGCGCGGATCCGCGTTCACCAGTGCGGCCACCTGCTCGCGCGCTTCCTCGACCGCGCGTTCCGCATCCCAGCCGTACGCGTGGCTACGCGACGCCGGATTGCCGAACTGCTCGCGCAGGTACGGCACCATCTTGTCGACCACGCGCGGGTCGACCGGCGTCGTCGCGCTGTAATCCATATAGATGGGCAGGTGGAGAGTCTCTTGGGTCATCTGTCGCTCCGGGTATTCTGTGCAGGGACTATGTGCGTTATGGGGTGTGCGGTGGTGTGCGGCGCATGCACGCTCACGAACTCGCGATGTTGAACACCGAATTGGGACCGAGCGGCATCGTGCGCACGGGCTCGGCCGGCGTCGCGGCGGGCTCCGGCGCGCGCCGGTCGCGCAGCACCGCGGGCGCGCCCTCGCGTGCGCGCTGCTGATCGACGAGATCCTGCAGCGACACCGAATCGAGGTATTCGACCATCTTCTGGTTCAGGGTCGACCACAGCTCGTGCGTCATGCAATGGCCGTCGGGCTGCTTCGAGCCGTCGCACGTGCCTTTGCCGCCGCACTGCGTGGCGTCGAGCGGTTCATCGACTGCGATGATGATGTCGGCGACGGTGACGTCCTGCGCGCGGCGCGCGAGGTTGTAGCCGCCGCCCGGGCCGCGCACGGATTCGACAATTTCATGCCGGCGCAGCTTGCCGAACAGCTGTTCGAGATACGAGAGCGAAATCCGCTGGCGCTGGCTGATGCCTGCAAGCGTCACCGGGCCCTGCTCCTGGCGCAGTGCCAAGTCAATCATCGCCGTGACGGCGAAACGGCCTTTGGTGGTGAGTCTCATGGTGTCTAGGGGACTGCAATCTTGACGATTTTGGTCAAGTATAAATATTTGACGTTTTTAGTCAAGTATCCATGTCTATGGAAGGGTATTCGCAGCACGCTGAATACCTTGCCGCAATCAGCGCGCGGGGCGGCTCCGGAGGGAGTCCAGCAGGCCCGCGCACGCGCGCTCGACCTGGTCGAGCACCTGTTCGAAGCCCTGCGCGCCGCCGAAATAAGGATCGGCCACTTCGGTCTCGGCCACGCCCGGCGCGAATTCCATCAGCAGGCGCACCTTGCCGCGATGCTCGGGCGGGCAGCGCCGGCGCAATTCCGCGAGGTTGGCTTCGTCCATCGCCAGCAGCAGGTCGAAGCGCTCGAAATCCGCTGTGCTCACCTGCCGCGCCCGCAGCGCCGACAGGTCATAGCCGCGCATGCGGGCCGCCGCCTGCGCGCGCGTGTCGGGCGGCTCGCCGACGTGCCAGTCGCCGGTGCCGGCCGAGTCGATCGCAATCCGGTCGGCCAGCCCGGCCGCGTCCACCTGGTGGCGCATCACGCCTTCTGCCGTGGGCGAACGGCAGATATTGCCGAGACAGACGAAACAGATCGCAACGCGGGTCATCGCACTATCGGAAAGCCGCGGCGAACCGCGCGGAAGAGGAACGCGCCATTATACAAAGGCGCCCGGAATCGCGTCGCCGCGCAAAGCGACGGCGGCGTGCCTTACAGCGTCTTGGGTGCGGCGAGCACGACGTCGCCGGATGCCGGCCGCGACGGTTGCGTCGCGTCGCCGACCAGCCCGAACGACACCGCGCGCGCGAGTTCCGCCGACGCCTGATGAACGGCGATCGGGCCACGCGACGGCGCATCGGCCATCGCATGCAGATAAGCGACCGCGGCGAGCGGGACGACGATTGCCAGCGGCCAGTACATCGATATTGTCTTTTTCATGATGCGGCTCCTTGACCTCATTCCCCGAAACCCGATTTCGGGGACTACAGGCAAGATTCTATAGACCGCATCTATCGAGATAAATACACAAATAGCGAACGCACTGTTGCCGCCCGATGAATAGTCGTCAGCCGAGGTGGCTTTGCGATGCGGCGTACAGTTCGCGGAACGTGCGCCCGGTCGGCGTCGGCATGTCGCGCGTGTCCATCCAGCCGCCCATCATCGGCAGGCGCCGCAGCGTGCCGCCGCTGCCGCCGAGGCGCTCGAGGATCCGCACGGCAAGCTTGGTCGTCAGCGCGTACAGCATCGGCCGACGCGCGAAAAAGCCCCACGCGGCGAGCGCGGCCCGCTCGCGCCACGGCCGCAGGTGCCGCTCGACCTGCTTCTCGCGCAGCGTGCGCAGCAGATGCGACAGCGGAATCCCGACCGGGCACACGCTGTCGCATTCGCCGCACAGCGTCGCGGCCTGCGGCAGGTCGAGCGCGCGGTCGACCCCGACGTAGCTCGGCGTCAGCACCGATCCCATCGGGCCGGGATAGACCCAGCCGTAGGCGTGGCCGCCGACCTTCTGGTACACCGGGCAATGATTCATGCACGCGCCGCAGCGGATGCAGCGCAGCATCGCCTGGAATTCGCCGCCGATGAGACCGGTGCGGCCGCCGTCGACGAGCACCACGTAGTTGTGCTCCGGGCCGTCCTCGTCGCCGGGGCCGCGCGGCCCGGTGAGCAGCGAGAAGTAGTTCGACGTCTTCTGCCCGGTCGCCGAGCGCGGCAGCAGGCGCATCGCGGTCGCGAGATCCTCGAGCGTCGGCAGCACCTTCTCGATGCCCGTCACCGCGACGTGCACGCGCGGCATCACCGTGCACATCCCTTCGTTGCCCTCGTTCGTGACGATGGCCACCGACCCCGTCTCGGCAATCACGAAGTTGCCGCCGGTCACGCCCATGTCGGCCGACATGAAATGCGGACGCAGCACCTCGCGGGCCTCGCGCGTCATGTCGGGGATCTCGGTCAGCCGCTCGCGGTGGTGCGTGCGCGCGAACAGGTCGGCGATCTCGTCCTTGTCCTTGTGCACGACGGGGGCAATGATGTGGCTCGGCGGCTCGTTGTCGTTGATCTGCAGGATGTATTCGCCGAGATCCGTCTCGATCGACTGCACGCCCATCTCGGCGAGCACCGCGTTCAGGCGCATTTCCTCGGACACCATCGACTTCGTCTTGATGACCTTCTTCACGTCGTGGCGCCGTGCGATGTCGGCGACGAGCCGCGCGGCGTCCGCGGTCGTTTCCGCGAACAGCACCGTCGTGCCGCGCCGCGTCGCCTCCTGCTCGAACGCCTCGAGCCACACGTCGAGGTTCTCCAGCGCACGGTTGCGGCGCGCCTTCAGCGCGGCGCGGGTGGCCGGGAAGTCGATCGCGGTCATCGCGTCGGCGCGCGCGGACACGAACTTCGTCGACAGCTTCTTCAGGTTCTGCTGCAGGCGCTGGTCGGCCAGCTTCTGGCCGGCACGCGCCTTGAAATGCATCGATTGGACTTGCATCGCGGTATCGGGGAAAAGTGAGCGGAACCGGGCGTCAGACGTCGCCCGCCAGCACCTGCGCGACGTGCAGCACGCGCGTGTCGCGGTCGCCCGTGCGGCGCAACCGCCCTTCGATGTTCAGCATGCAGCCGAGATCGCCGAGCACGACGGTGCCCGCACCGGATGCGCGCACGTTCGCGCATTTCTCGTCCGCGATGGCGGCCGAGATGTCGCCGTACTTGACCGCGAACGTGCCGCCAAAGCCGCAGCAGTGCTCGCAGTCCTTCATCTCGGTGACGGCCACGCCGCGCTGCGCGAGCAGCGCGCGCGGCTGCGCCTTCACGCCAAGCTCGCGCAGGCCCGAGCACGAGTCGTGATAGGTGACGGGCCCCGCGAATTCGCCAGGCGCGAGCGTGACCTTCGCGACGTTCGCGAGGAAATCGGTCAGCTCATGGACTTTCTGCTGAAACCGCGCGTAGCGCCCCATCAGTTCGGGGTCGTCGCGGAACAGATCGCCGTAGTGCGCGCGGATCATGCCGCCGCACGAGCCCGACGGCACGACGACATAATCGAACTGTTCGAACTCGCGCAGCGTCTTTTCGGCCAGGTCGCGCGCGAGCGCGCGGTCGCCCGAGTTGTAGGCCGGCTGGCCGCAGCAGGTTTGCGCGGGCGGCACGAACACCTCGTAGCCGGCATCGCGAATCAGTTTCAGCGCGGAAAAACCGATTTCCGGACGCATCAGGTCGACCAGGCAGGTCACGAACAAACCGACTCGCATACGCGCTCCTTCGAGAAAACGGCTCTCATTATCCGCCGTTTGGCCGGCAAGACCAACGCCGACGCATGCGCAAGTGTGCGTCGCCGGAAACGAGGACTTCCTCGAACGGCGTTCGCTTTTTTCACGATACGAGATACAATCGACGCAACACCGCCTGACGCGCCAACCGATTCCCCCCCGACATGAGCCAACCCACCCCGGATTCCAAAACGTCGATCCAGGTGATCGAACGCATGATGCGGTTGCTGGACGCGCTCGCCGCGCACAGCGACCCTGTCAGCCTGAAGGAGCTTGCGCAGCGCACGGCGCTGCATCCGTCGACCGCGCACCGCATCCTCAACGACATGGTGACCTGCCGCCTCGTCGACCGCTCCGATCCCGGTACGTACCGGCTCGGCATGCGGCTGCTCGAGCTCGGCAACCTTGTGAAGGCGCGCCTGTCCGTCCGTGACGCGGCCCTGATGCCGATGCGCGAGCTGCACCGCCTGACCGGCCAGACCGTGAACCTGTCGGTGCGCCAGGGCGACGAGATCGTCTATATCGAGCGCGCGTACTCGGAACGCTCGGGGATGCAGGTCGTCCGCGCGATCGGCGGCCGTGCGCCGCTGCACCTCACGTCGGTCGGCAAGTTGTTTCTCGCGGTCGACGAAACGTCGCGCGTGCGCGCCTATGCGACGCGCACCGGGCTGTCGGGTCATACCCAGAACAGCATCACCGACATCGCGAAGCTCGAGCGCGAGCTGACGCTCGTGCGCCAGCAATCGTGCGCGCGCGACAACGAAGAGCTGGAGCTGGGCGTGCGCTGTATCGCGGCCGGCATCTACGACGACTCGGGCAAGCTCGTCGCCGGGCTGTCGCTGTCGGCACCGGCCGACCGCCTGCAGGACGCGTGGCTCGGCCAGCTGAGCCGCACCGCGCTGACCATCTCGGAATCGCTCGGCTACCGCCCCGCGCCCGCGAAGGACGCGGAAGGGTTGCAACGGCAGGCGTAAGCCCCGCCGTCCGCTGCGTGGCAGCCGAACGAAAAAAGCCTCGCGATCGCGGGGCTTTTTCTTGCGGCAATCGATCCGGCGGCGAACCGCCGGCGTGCGATCAGGTGCCGCCGTTCGCCGTGTTGGCCGCCGTCAGGCGCTCGCCGCCGCCGGCGTCGAGCCAGTTGCGCAGGCGCGCCGCGTCGGCAAAGCGCGAATACTTGCCGAACGAATCCAGCAGCACCATCACCATCGGCCGGCCGTGGATCGTCGCCTGCATCACGAGACATTCGCCTGCCTCGTTGATGAAGCCCGTTTTCTGCAGGCCGATGTCCCACGAGCCGTTGCCGCGGATCAGCGCGTTCGTGCTGTTATAGACCAGGTTCCGCTTGCCCGTATTGACGTCATACGTACGGTCGGTCGAGAACTGGCGAATCATCGGATATTGGTACGCCGCGTTGACCATCTTCACGAGGTCGCGCGCGCTGGACACGTTCGAGCTCGACAGGCCGGTCGAATTCTCGAAGTGGGTGTCGTTCATGCCGAGTGCCTTCGCCTTCGCGTTCATCGCGGCGATGAACGCCGGACGACCGCCCGGGTAGTAGCGCGACAGTGCGGCGGCGGCACGGTTTTCCGATGCCATCAGCGCGATGTGCAGCATGTCCTCGCGCGACAGGATCGAGCCGACCGACAGGCGCGAGCCCGTGTTCTTCTCGTAGTCGCGATCTTCGTCGGTGACTTCGATCTGATCGGTCATCGGCAACTTCGAGTCGAGCACGACCATCGCCGTCATCAGCTTCGAGATCGACGCGATCGGCACGACCGCGTGCGAATTCTTGTCGAACAGCGGCTCGCCGGTGTTCTGGTCGACGACGTACGCGACGCTCGAGCGCAGCGCGAGCGCGTCCGGCGTGTCGTGCAGGCCGAATGCCTGGCCGACCGTCGGGCGACGCGGCTGGAACGCGACCTTGCGCACCGCACCACGGTGGCCGTGCACGTTCGCGGCGAGCGTCGCGCGCTTGCGCGATGCCTTGGCTCGCGGCGCATCGGCCGACGCGACGTTGGCGGATCTGTCGGACGCGGCCTTCACCCCTTTCTTCGCGGACGAAGCGGAAGCGGCCTTCTTGGCGGCGTGGTGGGTCTTCGCAGTGGCGGCAAAGGCGTCAGCGGGCGCGACGGACGCGGCGGTCGCCAGCAAGGCGACGGCGACCGACACAGCCGTGCCGAGCGTCATGCTCTGCAACAATCTGCGCGGTGAAAACGATTCGGCTTTCATTGGGGTCTGGACAAAGCGGGCGGGAGTTTCCGCAAGTGTAGTTAAAGCTGAAAAAAAGAGCAATATTAGGCACTTACCGATCGTCGTTAAACCGGAATGTAAGGGTCGACCCTCGAGGAGTCGATCAACCCTCCCGTTCCCATCGAAAAAACCAATGGGATGCGCTGCCCGACAGTACCCGCCTCCCGATTACCACGCGGTTAATTGAGATAACGTCACTTCGGCGACAAATTAAAGCGGGGAAAGTACGTATCCGGCGCTCGGCGTGCCTTTGGCACCGGTCTCGGTCGCGGCGGCGGCACGTCGCCACGGCACGCGCTTAAAACGGCGCGTTTTTCGACAGGAACAGAAGCATAACGTTCCACACGCCTGTCAGGTTTACCTGTGCATGATCATGGTGCGCCGCGCCTGCCCCGGCCGCGTGCGCACCATCTGGGATCACGCCTGAAACCGATTCCGAACGACCACGATAACTCGTTGTTTTATCGATAATTTGTCGCGATTGTGCAACGCACAAAAAATGCTTGACAAGACTTTTCTCTGGCCTAAAATACGATTCATTGCTGCGTTGCACAAAGCACGCGGCTCCGAGGTTCCCCAGCGTAGTGCCCTTTATCCCTGCGATCGACGCGATCGCTTTTCAGGAGCTTGACATGTCCTTGCTGACCCCCGAGCAAATCGCCGCCGCACAAAAAGCCAACCTCGAAAGCCTGTTCGGTCTGACGACCAAGGCGTTCGAAGGCGTCGAAAAGCTGATCGAACTGAACCTGCAGGTTGTGAAGTCGACGTTGACGGAAAGCCAGGAAAACGCACAGCGCCTGCTGTCGGTGAAGGACGCACAGGAACTGATCGCGCTGCAAGCGAGCCTGTCGCAGCCGGTCGCGGAAAAGGTGCTGTCGTACAGCCGTCACCTGTATGAAATCGCGTCGTCGACGCAAGCCGAGTTCGCGAAGGTTGCCGAAGCGCAATTCGAAGAGCAGAACAAGAAGGTCCAGGCGCTCGTCGACAACGTCGCGAAGAACGCCCCGGCCGGTTCGGAAACGGCTGTTGCCGCACTGAAGTCGGCGCTGAACGCTGCGAACACGACGTACGAAACGGTCCAGAAGGCTGCGAAGCAAGCCGTCGAGATCGCCGAAACGAACTTCAACGCGGCGGCTGCTGTCGCGACGAAGGCTGCGAGCGCTGCTGCATCGCGCCGTTCGAGCAAGCCGGCCGCGTAAGCGTCCCCTGCTCCTGGAAAAGCCGCGCGCTGCGCGGCTTTTTCGTTTCTGGCGCCGAAACACCGTTGCACCTCTCGCCGCCCATCGGTGCGTGGGCACGATGGAGGCGATGGGCCAAGCGCTGCGGAAAAAGGAAAACGCCGCCGTCCGGAATGTCCGGGCGGCGGCGTTTTTTCGTGGCCGGCGCGAAGCCGGCCATGCCGATCGCGTTACTTCTTGCGTTGCGGCGGCAGGTCCGTACAGACGCCTTCGTACAGTTCGGCGGCCATGCCGACCGATTCCCCGAGCGTCGGGTGCGGATGGATCGTCTTGCCGATGTCTTCCGCGTCCGCGCCCATCTCGACGGCGAGACAGACTTCGCTGATCAGGTCGCCCGCGTTCAGGCCGACGATACCGCCGCCGATCACGCGATGGGTTTCCTCGTCGAAGATCAGCTTCGTGAAGCCTTCGTCGCGGCCGTTCGCGATCGCGCGGCCCGATGCGGCCCACGGGAACACGGCCTTGCCGTACTTGATGCCTTCGGCCTTGCACTGGTCTTCCGTCTTGCCGGCCCACGCCACTTCCGGATCGGTGTACGCCACCGACGGGATCTGCAGCGCGTCGAAGTATGCCTTCTCGCCGTGCGCGGCTTCCGCTGCGACGTGGCCTTCATGCACGGCCTTGTGCGCGAGCATCGGCTGGCCGACGACGTCGCCGATCGCGAAGATGTGCGGGACGTTCGTGCGCATCTGCTTGTCGACGTCGATGAAGCCGCGGTCCGTGACGGCGACGCCTGCCTTGTCGGCACCGATCTTCTTGCCGTTCGGGCTGCGGCCCACCGCGACCAGCACGAGGTCGTAGCGCTGCGCTTCCGCCGGGGCCTTTTCGCCCTCGAACTTCACGTAGATGCCGTCTTCCTTCGCTTCCGCGCCGACCGTCCTGGTCTTCAGCATCACGTTGCCGAAGCGCTTCGCGTTGTACTTTTCCCAGACCTTCACGAGATCGCGGTCCGCGCCCATCATCAGGCCGTCCATCATTTCGACGACGTCGATCTCGGCGCCGAGCGTCGCGTACACCGTGGCCATTTCGAGGCCGATGATGCCGCCGCCGATCACGAGCATGCGCTTGGGCAGCTGACGCAGTTCGAGCGCGCCCGTCGAATCGACGACGCGCGGGTCTTCCGGCATGAACGGCAGCTTCACGGCTTGCGAGCCGGCGGCGATGATTGCCTGCTTGAACTTGACGACCTTCTTGCCGTTTTCGCCCTGCACTTCCATGTGGAACGGATCGACGAACGCGCCGACGCCGGTCACGACTTCGACCTTGCGTGCCTTCGCCATGCCGGCGAGGCCCGTCGTCAGCTTCTTGACGACGCCGCCCTTGAAGTCGCGCAGCTTGTCGAGGTCGACCTGCGGCTGGCCGAACGTGATGCCGTGCGATGCGAGCGCCGCGGCTTCGTCGATGACGAGCGCCGTGTGCAGCAGCGCTTTCGACGGGATGCAGCCGACGTTCAGGCACACGCCGCCGAGCGTCGAGTAGCGTTCGACGAGCACCGTCTTCATGCCGAGGTCGGCGGAGCGGAATGCGGCCGAGTAGCCGCCGGGGCCGGCGCCGAGCACGAGCATGTCGCACTCGATGTCGGCTGCGCCGGCATAGCTGCCGGCTTGCGGTGCGGGTACCGGAGCGGCGGCGGCCGGTGCCGGCGCAGCTGCAGCGGGCTTCGCCGCCTCGGGTGCTTTCGCGGGTGCGGCTGCGCCTGCTGCTGCTTCGACGATGGCGATGACGGTGCCTTGCGAGACTTTCTCGCCGGCTTTGACCTTGATTTCCTTGACGGTGCCGGCGACGTCGCTGGGCACTTCCATGGAGGCTTTGTCCGATTCGAGCGTGATGAGCGTCTGCTCTTTTTCGATCACGTCGCCCGGCTTCACATTGACTTCGATGACATCGACGCCGCTGAAATCGCCGATATCCGGAACCTTGACTTCGATGAGACTCATTACTGTCCCCTTCTTGATTAGCTGCAGACAGAGGGGGAGAAACCCGCGAAAGAACCCGAGACGACGGCCTGACAAGAGAACACGAACCTGGGCAGGACCACCTTTGCCGTCCGCCCAAGGACGCGCCTTTCTTTTGGTTACTTTTCTTTGGAAGACAAAGAAAAGTGACCGCCGCCCCGCGCAGGGGCGACGCTAATAGACCGTCAGGAATACAGGTTCAACGACAGGGCGTGGATGACAAACCCAAAAACCCCACGCCCCCGCGAGCACACTCCCCGCTCATCAAAGAATGATGCGACGGAAATCGGCCAGCAACGCGCCGAGATACGCATTGAACCGCGCGGCTTCCGCGCCATCGATGACGCGATGGTCATACGACAGCGACAGCGGCAGCGTGAGTCGCGGCACGAACTGCTTGCCGTCCCACACCGGCTTCATCTGGCCGCGCGACAACCCGAGGATTGCGACTTCCGGCGCGTTGATGATCGGCGTGAAGTGGGTGCCGCCGATCCCGCCGAGCGACGAGATCGAGAAGCAGCCGCCCTGCATCTGGTCCGGCTTCAGCTTGCCGTCGCGCGCGGCCTTCGACAGCTCGGCCATTTCCTTCGCGATATCGACGAGACCCTTCTTGTCCGCATCGCGGATCACCGGCACGACGAGACCGTTCGGGGTATCGGCGGCAAAACCGACGTGGTAGTACTGCTTGAACACCAGGTTGTCGCCGTCGAGGCTCGCGTTGAAGGTCGGGAACTTCTTCAGCGCCGCGACGACCGCCTTGATCACGAATGCGAGCATCGTGAACTTCACGCCTGCCTTCTCGTGCTCCTTGTTCAGCTGCACGCGCAGTGCTTCGAGCTCGGTGATGTCCGCTTCGTCGTTGTTCGTGACGTGCGGGATCATCACCCAGTTGCGATGCAGGTTCGCGCCCGAGATCTTCTTGATGCGCGACAGCGGTTTCGCCTCGAACGGGCCGAACTTCGAGAAGTCGACCTTCGGCCACGGCAGCAGGTTCAGCTCGCCGCCGCCTGCCGGCGCGGCTGCCGCGCCCGGCGCTGCGCGCTGGCCCGTCATCACGCCCTTCACGAAGCCGGTGATGTCCTCCTTCGTGATGCGGCCCTTCGGACCGCTACCCTGCACGCGTGCGACTTCGACACCGAGTTCGCGCGCGAACTTGCGCACGGACGGCGATGCGTGGCTCGCGCGGTACTCGCCCGATGCAGCGGCCGGTGCGGCAGCAGCCGGTGCCGGCGCAGCCTTCGCGGGTGCCGGCGCAGCAGCGGCCGGAGCCGGTGCGCTTGCCTGCGGTGCGGCAGCGGCCGGTACGCCCGCAGCCGGTACGCCTGCGGCGTCGAGCAGCACGATCAGCGTGCCTTCCGATACCGAGTCGCCCACCTTGACCTTGATTTCCTTCACGACGCCGGCGGCCGGGCTCGGCACGTCCATCGTCGCCTTGTCCGACTCGAGCGTGACGAGCGACTGCTCCTTCTCGACCGTGTCGCCGACCTTCACGCCGATCTCGATCACCGGGACGTCCTTGTAGTCGCCGATGTCGGGCACCTTCACTTCCAGCGTGCCGCCCGATGCCGCGGGCGCGGCAGCCGGCGCGGCTGCGGCCGGTGCCGGCGCTGCCGCCGGAGCCGGTGCCGCGGCCGGTGCGGCCGCACCGTTCACCTGCGCGGCGGCGGCGCCGTCGAGCAGGATGATCAGCGAGCCTTCCGACACGGAATCGCCCACCTTGATCTTCACTTCCTTGACCGTGCCGGCTGCCGGGCTCGGGACGTCCATCGTCGCCTTGTCCGACTCGAGCGTCACGAGCGACTGCTCGGGCTCGACCGTGTCGCCCACCTTCACGAGCACCTCGATGACGGGCACGTCCTTGTAATCGCCGATATCCGGCACCTTCACTTCGATCGCTTGACTCATCTTTTTGTGTCTCCATGGCCGCGCGTGCCCCTCCCGGAAGCGGCGCGCGGCATCACACGGCGCGTGTGCGTTAAACGGTCATCGGGTTGGGCTTCGACGGATCGAGGTTGTACTTGGCAATCGCGTCCGCGACCACCTTGCGCTCGATCGTGCCTTCGTCGGCCAGCGCGTTCAGCGCGGCGACGGTGACCCAGTGACGGTCGACTTCGAAGAAGTGACGCAGCTTCTCGCGGGTGTCCGAGCGACCGAAGCCGTCCGTGCCCAGCACGACGAAACGGCGATCGATCTGGCCACGGATCTGGTCGACCAGCGCGCGCACGTAGTCGGTCGATGCGATGACCGGACCCTGCGTGTCCTTCAGGCACTGCTGCACGTGCGACAGGCGACGCTCCTCGGTCGGATGGAGCAGGTTCCAGCGCTCGATCTCGTGGCCTTCACGCGCGAGTTCGGTGAAGCTCGGCACGCTCCACAGGTCGGCCGCGACGCCCCAGTCGTTCTTCAGCAGGTCGGCGGCAGCGATCACTTCGTTGAAGATCGTGCCTGCGCCCAGCAGCTGGACGCGCGGCGCCTTCTTGTCGGCGTCGGCCTTCTTGAACGAGTACATGCCCTTGATGATGTCGGCCGCCACGTGCTCGCCCTGCGGAATCGCCGGGTGCTCGTAGTTCTCGTTCATCACCGTGACGTAGTAGTACACGTCTTCCTGGTCCTGCACCATGCGGCGCAGACCGTCCTGGATGATGACCGCGAGTTCATAGCCGAACGTCGGGTCGTAGCTCACGCAGTTCGGCACCGATGCCGCCCACAGGAGCGAGTGACCGTCTTCGTGCTGCAGGCCTTCGCCGTTCAGCGTCGTGCGGCCCGCGGTGCCGCCGAGCAGGAAGCCGCGCGAGCGCATGTCGCCCGCCGCCCATGCCAGGTCGCCGATCCGCTGGAAACCGAACATCGAATAGAAGATGTAGAACGGCACCATGATCTCGCCGTGCGTCGAATACGACGTCGCCGCCGCGATCCAGTCGCACATGCCGCCCGCTTCGTTGATGCCTTCCTGCAGGATCTGGCCGGTCTGCGATTCCTTGTAGAACATCAGCTGGTCGGAATCTTCCGGCACGTACTTCTGACCTTCCTGGTTCCAGATACCGATCTGGCGGAACAGGCCTTCCATGCCGAACGTACGCGATTCGTCCGGGACGATCGGCACGACGCGCTTGCCCAGCGCCTTGTCCTTCAGCAGGATGTTCAGGATCCGCACGAATGCCATCGTCGTCGAGATCTCGCGGCCTTCGCCCGTGCCCTTCAGCAGCGGCTCGAACACGTCGAGCGCCGGCACCGGCAGCGACGTCGCCTTCTCGCGGCGATGCGGCAGGTAGCCGCCGAGGTCCATGCGCTTCTGGCGCATGTATTCGAGTTCCTTCGAGCCTTCCTCGAACTTGAGGTACGGCACGTCGGCGATCTGCTCGTCGGAGATCGGCAGGCGGAACTGGTCACGGAACTTCTTCAGTTGCTCGACCGGCAGCTTCTTCTGCTGGTGCGTGATGTTCATCGCCTGGCCCGACTCGCCCATCCCGTAGCCCTTGATGGTCTTCGCGAGGATGACGGTCGGCGCGCCTTTCGTGTTGGTCGCTTCGTGGAATGCCGCGTAGATCTTGTGCGGATCGTGGCCGCCACGGTTCAGCGCCCAGATGTCGTCGTCCGACCAGTCGGCGACGAGTGCCTTCAGCTCAGGCGTGTTGAAGAAGTGTTCGCGAACGAACGCGCCCGACTCCGACTTGTACGTCTGGTATTCGCCGTCGACGGCTTCCATCATGCGGCGCATCAGCGCGCCCGACTTGTCGCGTGCGAACAGCGCATCCCAGCGGCTGCCCCAGATGACCTTGATCACGTTCCAGCCGGCGCCGCGGAATTCCGATTCCAGTTCCTGGATGATCTTGCCGTTGCCGCGCACCGGGCCGTCGAGACGCTGCAGGTTGCAGTTGATCACGAACACGAGGTTGTCGAGCTTCTCGCGGCTTGCCATGCCGATCGCGCCGAGCGATTCCGGCTCGTCGGTCTCGCCGTCGCCGAGGAACGCCCAGACCTTGCGGCCTTCCGTCTTCGCGATGCCGCGCGATTCCAGGTACTTCATGAAACGTGCCTGGTAGATCGCCATGATCGGGCCGAGACCCATCGACACGGTCGGGAACTGCCAGAAGTCCGGCATCAGCCACGGGTGCGGATACGACGAGATGCCCTTGCCGTCGACTTCCTGGCGGAAGCTGTCGAGCTGCTCTTCCGACAGGCGGCCGAGCAGGAACGCGCGCGAGTACACGCCCGGCGACGAGTGGCCCTGCACGAACACGAGATCGCCGCCGTGCTGGTCGGACGCCGCGTGCCAGAAGTGGTTGTAGCCGACGTCATAGAGCGTCGCGGCCGATGCGAACGACGCGATGTGGCCGCCGACGTTCGTGTCCTTGCCTGCGCGCAGCACCATCGCCAGCGCGTTCCAGCGCGTGTACGAACGGATGCGGTGCTCGACGTCCTGGTCGCCCGGGATCTTCGCCTGGGCGGCCACGGGAATCGTGTTGATGTACGGGGTGTTGGCGGAGAACGGCAGGTGTTCGCCGTGCATGCGGGCGAACTCGATCTGCTTTTCGATCAGGTAATGCGCACGGCCGGTGCCCACGGAGGAGATCACGCCGTCGAGCGACTCGAGCCATTCGACGGTTTCTTGCGGGTCGTCGTCACGTTCGGCGGCGACATATTTCATCACTTCGTTCGGTACAGCGGACATTCTCGTCTCCTGGGTCCTGGAATGTGAGGATCGCTCTGGTGCAGACGACGCGACGCGGCCGGCTGCGGGCAAGCTCCGACGGATTGTAATGAGCGTGGACGGCCACGCGCAACAGAATTTTCAAATTATGAGATCTTTTCTCATAATACGGAATATTGCTGCGCCGCACCCATATTCCGGGCCTCCGCGGCACGCGCCGCGAAGACAAATCCGTTTCCGTTCAACATATCCGGTATAGGTTTTCCATGTATTGCGCTGCGCTACAATCCTGCCATGTTGACCGATCGGCTTTTCGCACGCTCGGCGCGACCGTCGGGCCCGCCGGCGGAGTCGCAGCCGTCCCGCTGGCACCACGGACCGTGGTGGTCCAATTCCTATTTGCTGACGCCGCTGCTGTCGATCCTCGTGTTCCTCGTGGTGATGAGCCTGATTCTGTGGAGCCTCAATCGCCGCGAGCAGCAGCAGCAGGAAGACACGCTGTTCCGTAACGTCGCGTGGGCGCAGCAGCAGATCCGCCTGTCGATGACGGGCGCGCAGGAGCAGCTGCAGGCGCTGTCGCGCGATCTCGCGTCCGGCCGGCTCGACCAGAATGCATTCCAGATGGCCGTCGCGGACGTGATGCAGACGCATCCGGAAATCCTCTATCTGAACTGGTACACCGCGCCCGGCGTGCAGCGCTGGCCGACCGTGCACCCGCCGCTGCTCGGCCAGCGGCTCGCGAAGCCCGGCGACGCGCAGATGCAGGACGCCGTGCGCGGCGCGTACGACGAAGCGCGCAGCACGCGCCGCCAGGCCTATTCGCCGCTGATCTACGACGACTTCGGCAACGGCTTCATCACCTTGCAGACGCCGGTGATGCGCGGCGACCGCGAATATCTCGGCTCGATCGCCGCGGTGTTCTCGGTCGAGGGGATCCTGAAGCACGACATCCCGCAGGAGCTGTCGTCGAAGTACAAGATCTCGATCACCGACGCGAACAACCGCGAGCTGTCGTCCACGTCGACGCGCCCGCGCCTGCCGCGCGATTCCCACTACGACTTGCCGCTCGATCCGCCCGGCCAGGGGCTGACCGTGCGCGTGTACGCATTCCCGCAGCTCACGAACCTGACCAACAACACGCTCGTGTGGCTCGTCGCCGGGCTGTCGTGCTTCGTGCTGTGGAGTCTCTGGAGCCTGTGGAAGCACACGCGCCAGCGCTTCGAGGCGCAGCAGGCGCTGTACGCGGAAGCGTTCTTCCGCCGCGCGATGGAAAACTCGGTGCTGATCGGCATGCGCGTGCTCGACATGCACGGCCGCATCACGCACGTGAACCCCGCGTTCTGCCGGATGACCGGCTGGGACGAAACCGACCTCGTCGGCAAGGTCGCGCCGTTCCCGTACTGGCCGCGCGACGCGTATCCGGAAATGCAGCGCCAGCTCGACATGACGCTGCGCGGCAAGGCGCCGAGCTCGGGCTTCGAGCTGCGCGTGCGGCGCAAGAACGGCACGCTGTTCCATGCACGCCTCTACGTATCTCCGCTGATCGACAGCTCGGGCCGCCAGACCGGCTGGATGTCGTCGATGACCGACATCACCGAACCGAAGCGCGCACGCGAGGAACTCGCGGCCGCGCACGAGCGCTTCACGACGGTGCTCGAAAGCCTCGACGCCGCGGTGTCGGTGCTGGCCGCCGACGAAGCCGAGCTGCTGTTCGCGAACCGCTACTACCGCCACCTGTTCGGGATCCGCCCGGACGGCCACCTCGAGCTGTCCGGCGGCGGCTTCGACCGCGCGCAGGCGTCGTCCGACTCGATCGACATGGTCGATGCGTTCGCCGGCCTGCCGGCCGCCGCGCTGACGAGCAGCACGGCCGATGCGCAGGAGGTGTACGTCGAGAGCATCCAGAAGTGGTTCGAGGTACGCCGCCAGTACATCCAGTGGGTGGACGGCCACCTCGCGCAGATGCAGATCGCGACCGACATCACGACCCGCAAGAAGGCGCAGGAACTCGCGCACCAGCAGGAAGAGAAGCTGCAGTTCACGAGCCGATTGATGACGATGGGTGAAATGGCGTCGTCGATTGCTCACGAATTGAACCAGCCGCTCGCCGCGATCAACAACTATTGCTCGGGCACGCTCGCGCTCGTGAAGAGCGGCCGCGGCACGCCCGAGACGCTGCAGCCCGCGCTGGAAAAGACCGCGCAGCAGGCACTGCGCGCCGGGATGATCGTCAAGCGAATCCGCGAATTCGTGAAGCGCAGCGAGCCGAAGCGCCAGCCGGCACGCGTCGCGGACATCGTCGCCGACGCGGTCGGGCTCGCCGAAATCGAGGCCAGGAAGCGCAGGATCCGGATCGTCACGGAAATCCTCGCAAGAATGCCTATTATTTATGTCGACCCCGTGCTGATCGAGCAGGTCCTGATGAACCTGATGAAGAACGCGGCCGAGGCGATGGCCGACGTGAAGCCGGTGTCGGCGGACGGCGTGATCCGCGTCGTTGCCGACATCGATGCGGGTTTCGTCGACATCCGCGTGATCGACCAGGGTCCGGGCGTCGACGAAGCAACCGCCGAACGCCTGTTCGAACCGTTTTACAGCACCAAGTCCGATGGCATGGGCATGGGGCTGAACATCTGCCGTTCGATCATCGAATCGCATCGGGGGCGTCTGTGGGTGGTCAACAATGTCGAACCGGACGGCCGCATTTCCGGCGCGACATTCCACTGCAGCCTGCCCATTGGGGAACCCGCTGATCTCGGCCAAGGGGGGCGCGAGGCATCGGCATCACATACCGTTACGGGAGAACTATGAATAGCCCTGTCACCACCACTCAGGAAACTGTCTTCGTCGTCGACGACGACGAAGCCGTACGGGACTCGCTGCGCTGGCTGCTGGAGGCGAACGGCTATCGCGTGCAATGCTTCTCGAGCGCCGAGCAGTTCCTCGATGCCTATCAGCCGGCGCAGCAGGCCGGCCAGATCGCATGCCTGATCCTCGACGTGCGGATGTCGGGCATGAGCGGCCTCGAACTGCAGGAGCGCCTGATCGCCGACAACGCCGCGCTGCCGATCATCTTCGTCACGGGCCACGGCGACGTGCCGATGGCGGTGTCGACGATGAAAAAGGGAGCGATGGACTTTATCGAGAAACCGTTCGACGAAGCCGAGCTGCGCAAGCTCGTCGAGCGGATGCTCGACAAGGCCCGAAGCGAAAGCAAGAGCGTCCAGGAACAGCGCGCCGCGAGCGAACGCCTGTCGAAGCTGACCGCGCGCGAGCAGCAGGTGCTCGAGCGGATCATCGCCGGCCGCCTGAACAAGCAGATCGCCGACGATCTCGGGATCAGCATCAAGACGGTCGAAGCGCACCGCGCGAACATCATGGAAAAGCTCAACGTCAATACGGTCGCCGATCTGCTGCGCCTCGCGCTGTCGAAGAAGCAGGCCTGAACGTTGCACGCGGCCGCGGGGCACCTGCCCGCCCGGCCGCCCCACCGCGCCGCGCGATGCGGCCCACTCGCGCGGCCCGGCCCGGCGCCACCTCCCGGGGCGCCGGCACCGCCGCCATGACGCTTTCCTTGTATTCGCTGTCGGACGACGGCAGGCGATCGGTATAATTGCGTGCTTTGCTGCGGCGTTTCGCACGCCGCACGCCCGCATTCCAACTTCCCGGCAGGACCACCACCATGACAGCCCTCCTCATCGACGGCAACGCCCTCTCGAAGACCTTGCGCGCGCAAGCCGCCGAACGCGCCGCCGCCCTGACCGCACGCGGCCACCAGCCCGGTCTCGCGGTGATCCTCGTCGGCGCCAATCCGGCGAGCGAAGTCTACGTGCGCAACAAGATCAAGGCGTGCGAGGACAACGGCTTCTTCTCGCAGAAGGATGCGTACCCGGACACGCTGTCGGAAGCCGACCTGCTCGCGCGCATCGACGAACTGAACCGCGACCCGAAGATCCACGGCATCCTGGTCCAGCTGCCGCTGCCCGCGCACATCGACAGCCACAAGGTGATCGAGGCGATCGCGCCGGAGAAGGACGTCGACGGTTTCCACGTCGCGAACGCCGGCGCGCTGATGACGGGCAAGCCGCTGTTCCGCCCGTGCACGCCGTACGGCGTGGTGAAGATGTTCGAAGCGCACGACATTCCGCTGCAAGGCGCCAACGCGGTCGTGATCGGTCGCTCGAACATCGTCGGCAAGCCGATGGCGATGCTGCTGCTCGAAGCCGGCGCGACCGTGACGATCTGCCACAGCAAGACGCGCGACCTCGCGGCGCACACGCGCCAGGCCGACATCGTGGTCGCCGCGGTCGGCAAGCGCAACATCCTGACGGCCGACATGGTGAAGCCCGGCGCGACGGTGATCGACGTCGGCATGAACCGCGACGACGCGGGCAAGCTGTGCGGCGACGTCGACTTCGCCGGCGTGAAGGAAGTCGCCGGCTACATCACGCCGGTGCCGGGCGGCGTCGGCCCGATGACCATCACGATGCTGCTGATCAACACGATCGAAGCCGCCGAGCGCGCCGCCGCGGCCGCCTGAGCGCCGCCCGATCGCCCTGCCCGTCCAGCCGGCGCCCATTCGTGCGCCGGCGTCTCGCCGGCCGCCGCTGCGGCCGCGCCGTCACCCTGCTGCGTGCCACCGCCTTTCGCCCGCATCCGACCCCGCGCCGGCCGGATCCAATCGCGTCGTTAGAAACTAACGATTGGAAAGCGCGCGATGCGCCCCAATAATGTCGGTATCGGGCGCGGCAACCTCGCGCCTCACCCTTTTCACCCCGGTTCATCCGGCAACAGACAGGGAGTCTTAATGTCCGCCAGCGCCAACACCAATCCGCTCCTCGATTTCTCCGGCCTGCCCCGCTTCGGCGAGATTCGTCCGGAACACGTGACGCCCGCGCTCGACACGCTGCTCGAGGCCGCCAACCGCGCGGTCGATACCGCGAGCGCGCCCGCGACGCCGGCGACCTGGGCCACGATCGTCGAGACGGTCGAGCAGGCAACGGAGCCGCTCGGGCGCGCATGGGGCGTCGTCGGCCACCTGAACGCGGTCGCCGATACGCCGGAGCTGCGTGCCGCCTATGGCGAGAACCTGCCGCGCGTGACCGAATTCTGGTCGAGCGTCGGCCAGAACCTCGCGCTGTACGACAAGTACAAGGCGATCGCCGCGAGCGCCGAATACGCGACGCTGTCCGCCGAACGCAAGAAGATCCTCGACAACGCGCTGCGCGATTTCCGCCTGTCGGGCGCCGAGCTGCCCGAAGACCAGAAGCCGCGCTTCGCGGAACTGCAGGAGCAGCAGGCCGCGCTGTCGAAGGCGTTCTCCGACCACGTGCTCGACGCGACCAACGCGTATGCCTATTTCGCCCAGGACGAAGCCGAGCTGACCGGCCTGCCGGGCGACGCGATCGAAGCGGCGCGCGAAGCCGCGCAGAAGGAAGGCAAGGAAGGCTGGAAATTCACGCTGCACTTCCCGTCCTACTTCCCGGTGCTGCAATACGCCGAGAACCGCGCGATGCGCGAGACGCTGTACCGCGCGTATGCGACGCGCGCATCGGAACTCGGGCCGCAGTACGGCGGCGGTCAGGCCGAATGGGACAACACGGCGATCGTCGCCGACGCGCTGAAGCTGCGCCACGAAGAGGCGCAGATGCTCGGCTACCGCAACTTCGCCGAAGTGTCGCTCGCACCGAAGATGGCCGAATCGCCGCAGCAGGTGATCGCGTTCCTCGAGGATCTCGCGACGCGCGCGCGCCCGCACGCCGACAAGGACTGGGACGCGCTGCGCGCGTTCGCCGCGAAGGAACTCGGCCTGACCGAACTCGCGCCGTGGGACGTCGCGTTCGCGGCCGAACGGCTGCGCCAGCAGCGCTATGCGTTCTCGGAAAACGAGGTCAAGCAGTACTTCCCTGAACCGGCCGTGCTGAAGGGCCTGTTCACCGTCACCGAAACGCTGTTCGGCGTGCGGATCAAGCCGGACGACGCGCCGGTCTGGAACAAGGACGTGCGCTTCTTCCGCGTCGAGAATCGCGACGGCTCGCTCGTCGCGCAGTTCTATCTCGACCTGTATGCACGCGAAGGCAAGCGCGGCGGCGCATGGATGGACGATGCACGGGCGCGCGCGAAGCGCGGCGCCACGGTGCAGACGCCGGTCGCGTACCTGACCTGCAACTTCTCGGCGCCGGTCGGCGGCAAGCCCGCGTGCTTCACGCACGACGAGGTCATCACGCTGTTCCATGAATTCGGCCACGGGCTGCATCACATGCTCACGCGCGTCGACGAGCTCGGCGTGTCGGGCATCAACGGCGTCGAATGGGATGCGGTCGAGCTGCCGTCGCAGTTCATGGAAAACTTCTGCTGGGAATGGGACGTGCTGTCGTCGATGTCGTCGCACGTCGATACGGGCGCCGCGCTGCCGCGCGAGCTGTTCGACAAGATGATCGCCGCGAAGAATTTCCAGAGCGGGCTCGGCACGCTACGCCAGATCGTGTTCTCGATGTTCGACATGCTGCTGCACGTCGACTTCGATCCGGCCGGCGCGACCGGCGTGAACGCCTTCGCGCGCGAGATCAACGAGCGCTACCACGTGATCCCGCAGGCCGCGTTCTCGCGCTGGCCGAACACGTTCAGCCACATCTTCGCGGGCGGCTACGCGGCCGGCTATTACAGCTACAAGTGGGCCGAGGTGCTGTCGGCCGACGCGTACGCGGCGTTCGAGGAAGCGGCCGCCACCGGCGGCAGCGTGCTCGACGCGGCAACCGGCACGCGCTATCGCCGCGAAATCCTCGAAGTCGGCGGCAGCCGTCCGGCGATGGATTCGTTCAAGGCGTTCCGCGGCCGCGAACCGGAAATCGACGCGCTGCTGCGTCACAACGGGATGGCCGCGCCCGCGCACTAAGCGCGCGCTGCCCGGCTCGTCCGGCTGGATCGACAGGCACCGCTTCGGCGGTG
The DNA here is from genome assembly GCF_052045245.1 of Burkholderia sp. 22313. Classification (NCBI taxonomy): domain Bacteria; kingdom Pseudomonadati; phylum Pseudomonadota; class Betaproteobacteria; order Burkholderiales; family Burkholderiaceae; genus Burkholderia; species Burkholderia sp. 22313. The sequence goes on along the minus strand of NZ_JBQEON010000021.1, from coordinate 29,008 downwards.
CCTTTTTTCATGGCGTGGGCGTGTCGTCGCCGGCGTCGTCGTCGAACAGCGAGAACTGCCCGTGACGCTCGGCCGTGTCCTCGTCGATGCGCACGCCGACACCCAGCAGCCGCACCGCCTGCGCGCGTCGCTGCAGCCCCTTCGCGAGCAGCGTGACGGCGGTCTGCGCATTGGTCGCGTCGGTCACGCATTCGACCGTCGTGCGCCGGAAATCGGCGAAGCGGATCTTCACGTACAGCTTGCGGATCGACCGGGCGGCGCCCGCCCTCGCGATCCGTGCATCGAGCTGGACGACGAGCCGGCGGATCTCGTCCGCGCATTGCTCGAGCGTCGTCAGGTCGGTCACGTAGGTCGTCTCGACGCTGACCGACTTGCGCTCCTGGTCGGCCTGCACCGGCCGCTCGTCGATCCCGCGCGCCAGCTGGTACAGCCGCCGGCCGAACGCGCCGAACTCGCGATGCAGGTCGATCAGCGACCAGTCGCGCAACTGCGCGCAGGTCTGGATGCCGAGCCGGTCGAGCCGCGTGGCCGTCACCTGGCCGACACCGTGCAGCTTGCGCACCGGCAGCGCGGCGACGAACGCATCGACTTCATGCGGGCGCACGACGAACAGCCCGTCGGGCTTGTTCCAGTCGGACGCGATCTTCGCGATGAACTTGTTCGGCGCGACACCCGCCGACACCGTCACGCCAACCGTGTCGTACACGCGCTGGCGGATCTCCCGCGCAATCAGCGTCGCGCTGCCCTGGCACAGTCCGGAACCACTGACGTCGAGGTACGCCTCGTCGAGCGACAGCGGCTCGACGTCGGGCGTGTAGTCGCGATAGATCGCCATGATCTGCCGCGACGCCGCGCGGTATTTGTCCATCGCGGACGGCAGGATCAACAGGTCCGGACACTTGCGCATCGCCAGCGCCGACGACATCGCCGAATGCACGCCGTAGCGCCGCGCCTCGTAGTTGCAGGTCGCGATCACGCCGCGCTGGTCGGGCCGGCCGCCGACCGCGAGCGGCCGGTTGCGCAGCGACGGGTCGTCGCGCATCTCCACCGACGCGTAAAAGCAGTCGCAATCGCAGTGGATGATCTTGCGCATGCGCGGCGGTGCGTCACCGGTTGACGGCGCGCCCGGAGCGGCTGGCGGAATGGTGGTCGGGTTCACGGTGCCGATACTGTACAAAAACACAGTGCCCGTTTCAACTGCCGCGTTCGACCGCCGTCGGACACCTCGGGCCGCCCGGGCCCGCCTCCGCTGCCCGGCCAGCTCCGTTCGGCAGCCGTTGGCCGGTCGCACCGTACCGGTCCGCTTCGCGCGGACCGTACCGCCGCGCGCACGGGCCGGCCCCTATACTCGTCCGTCACGACAGACGAAACGCACAGGTGACGGATGAAGACGATCGGACTGATCGGCGGGATGAGCTGGGAATCGTCGGCCGAGTACTACCGGATGATCAATCGCCATTCGAAGGCGCTGCACGGCGGGCACCACAACGCGAAAAGCGTGCTGGTCACGGTGGATTTCGCGGAGATCGAAGCACTGCAGCGCGCGCAGGACTGGGCCGCGCTCGGCGAACGGATGGCCGATGCCGCGCGTCAGCTCGAAGCGGCCGGCGCCGAGCTCGTCGTGCTGACGACCAACACGATGCATCGCGTGCACGGCGAGATCGAGGCGGCCGTGACGCTGCCGTTCCTGCACATCGCCGATCCGACCGGCACCGCGCTGCGCGCCGCGGGTGTCGAGCGCGTCGCGCTGCTCGGCACGCGCTACACGATGGAATTGCCGTTCTATGCGGAGCGCTTGCGCGACAAGTTCGGCCTCGAGGTGCTCGTGCCCGACGAAACCGCCCGCGGCGACGTGCACCGGATCATCTACGACGAGCTGTGTCACGGCGTGATCGATGCGGGGTCGCGTGCGCGCTATGTGGCGATCATCGACGCACTGGCCAAACGCGGTGCGCAGGCCGTGATTCTCGGCTGCACGGAAATCACGCTGCTGATCGGCGCGGACGATTCGCCGCTGCCGGTGTTCGATACGACCGCGCTGCACGCGCAGGCGGCGGTCGAGTGGGCGGCGGGCTGAAAACAAAAAACCCGGCACGGGGCCGGGTTGCTTGTCGACGAAGTGCGCATCGGTCATTTGCGCTGCACATCGCCTAGTGTGCTTGGTTGCGGGGACAGGATTTGAACCTGTGACCTTCGGGTTATGAGCCCGACGAGCTGCCAGACTGCTCCACCCCGCGTCAGAGAAATAAATTATAGGGTGAGCGAGCACTCACGTCAACACTTTTGTCACATTTTCTTTGCAATCCATCAACGACGTGACGCGCGGCGCCCGCTTCGCTGCGCGCGTCGCGCGCGTTCGCGCCCCGTGCTCGCGGTAAGATGGCGGCCTTCGCATTCATCCTGCACGCATTCCCGTTCATGAAAATCGCCACCTGGAACGTCAACTCACTCAACGTCCGCAAGCAGCACGTGCTCGACTGGCTCGCGCAAAGCGGGACCGATGTGCTGTGCCTGCAGGAACTGAAGCTGCCCGACGAGAAATATCCGCGCGCCGATCTCGAGGCAGCCGGCTACCGCAGCTGGTTCACGGGTCAGAAGACCTACAACGGCGTCGCGATCCTCGTGCGCGATACGCTCGCCGTCGACGAATCGGATGTCGTGCGCAACATCCCCGGCTTCGACGATCCGCAGCAGCGCGTGGTTGCCGTGACGGTCGAAGGCGTGCGCATCGTGTCCGCGTATTTCCCGAACGGCCAGGCCCCCGACTCCGACAAGTTCGTCTACAAGATGCAGTGGCTCGACGCGCTGCATGCGTGGCTGAGCGCCGAGATGCAGCGCTACCCGAAGCTCGCGCTGCTCGGCGACTACAACATCGCGCCAGAAGACCGCGACGTGCACGACCCGGCGAAATGGGAAGGCCAGAACCTCGTGTCGCCGCAGGAGCGCACGCACTTCGCGAAGCTGATCGAGCTCGGTTTCGTCGATGCGTTCCGCCGTTTCGAGCAACCCGAAAAGACCTTCACGTGGTGGGATTACCGGATGTTCGCGTTCCGCCGCAACGCGGGGCTGCGCATCGACCACATCCTGCTGTCGCCGGCGCTCGCCGACACCTGCACGTCATGCGAGGTCGACCGCGTGCCGCGCACGTGGGAACAGCCGTCCGACCACGCACCCGTGATCGCGGTCGTCGGCTGAACGCCCCGCCCGCTCACGCCCGCACTCAACCGCGCGCGGGCGCGGGCCCGAGATGGGCCCACAGGAAGCCGAATTCCGCCGCGTCCGCTTCCGCACGCTCCAGATCGTCGGCGCTGCCGTGGCCGCCGTCGGTGTTCTCCCAGTACCACACCCGTTCGTGACCGAGCGCATGCATGCGCGCGGCCATCTTGCGCGCGTGCGCAGGATGCACGCGATCGTCGCGCGTCGACGTCGTCAGCAGCAACGGCGGATACACGACGCCTTCGCACACGCGGTGATACGGCGAATAGGCGGCGAGCGCCGCGCCCTCGCGCGCATCGTCCGGATCGCCATACTCGTCGAGCCACGCCGCGCCCGCATGCAGCTTCGGATAGCGCCGCATGTCGAGCAGCGGCACGCGGCACAGTACCGCGCCGAACAGCTCCGGACGCTGCACCATGCACGCGCCGACCAGCAGCCCGCCGTTGCTGCCGCCCTCGATGCCGAGCTGCGCGGCCGTCGTCACGCCGGTGCGGATCAGATCCTCGGCCACCGCGATGAAATCGTCGAACGAGCGCTGCCGATGCTCGCGCTGCGCGTCGACGTGCCAGCCCGGCCCGAATTCGCCGCCGCCGCGGATGTGGGCGAACGCCGCGACCCCGCCACGTTCGAGCCACGCGATGCCGAGCGCATCGCTATAGCCCGGCAGGTTCGGAATCGCGAAGCCGCCATACCCTGACAGCAGGCACGGCCGCGCGACGCGGGCGGTGCCACCGGACTGATCGGGCCCGTCGAGCGCATCACGCGGCCCGATCAGCGTGTACGGCACCACGGTGCCGTCGCGCGAGCGGACAGTCGCGCGCCGCACGACGAGCCCGGCCGCATCGAACCGCACCGGCGGCCGGTCGAGCAGCACGCGGCGCGACGGCGCATCGGCCGCGCGATCGGCCAGATCGGCGAGCCAGCATTCGGGCGGATCGAGATAGGTGTCGACGTCCACGTATACGTCGTCGTTCAGCGTCGACTCGACGGGTTCGACGTCGATCTGCGCGTCGCCCGGCCACTCGAACGGCCGCGCGTCCCACGTCCACGCGCCGTCGTCGCCCTGGCGCGGCTGCCACAGCATCGTGCGGTTGTGCACGTCGTCGAGCCAGCTCGCGATCAGCATCGTGCGCGTGTGCGTCCACGTGCACGCGGATGTCGACGGTCGCGGCGCGAACAGCGTCGTGAGCTCGCGCGAACCGGTGAGGAACGCCTGTTCGCGGATCGCGAGCAGCGAGCCGCCCGCGTGACGCACGCCGCCGCAGTCCCAGTCGAGCCGCGGCTCCAGCATCAGCCAGCCCTCCCAGAAGCCGACCTCGACGTGCGTCGGCACGTCGTAGCGCGCCCACTCGCCCGCGTCGGTCAGCCGGTACGCATGCGCGTCGAAGAAGTCCACGCTGCGCCACGCGACGTGGCGGCCGTCGATCGGATCGAACCCCGCGCCCGCGCTGATGTCATCCGGTTCACCGCGAAACACGACCGGCGCGTCGGCGAGCGGCGTGCCGCGCACCCAGCGGCGCGCATCGAACGGATAGCCCGCCGCGGTCGCATGCGCTTCGCCGCGATCCCAGCTCACGTAGACGGTATCGCGGTCGATCCAGCCGACCGTGTGATGTCCCGGCTCGTCGATCGTGAAGCCGCCGTCGACGAACCGGCGCTGCACGAGATCGAACTCGCGCACGACCACCGCATCGGCCCCGCCCGGCGACAGCGACAGCAGCGCGCGGTCGCCGTCCGGATACAGGATCGTGTCCTGCTCGAACACCCACGACTCGCCCTCTTGCGCACCGAGCGCGTCGACGTCGAGCAGCGTTTCCCACTCGGGGCGGCCGGCGCGCCAGTCGTCCCAGCGCGCGCGGCGCCACAGACCCTTCGGATGGAGATCGTCCTGCCACAGGTCGTACGCCCACTCGCGCCAGCGGTTCGGAATCACCGGACGCTCGCGCGGCAGATACGCCTGCGCGAGCCGCGCGGCAAGCGCGCGATATGCATCGTCGTCGCGCAGCGCGACGCGCGTGCGCGCGTTCTGCTCGTCGACCCACGTGCGGGCGCGCTTGCTGTCGAGCGCTTCGAGAAAACGGAAAGGATCGGCCCCGGCGGGCCAGCGGAAGGAATCGGACATAGGCGGAAGCGCACGTGACGGCAAACCGCGATTATGTCCGATCGCGGCAT
>NZ_JBQEON010000021.1:0-23613 GCF_052045245.1 Burkholderia sp. 22313 | reverse complement strand
CGACGCAGGCTTACGGCTCCAGATGGAGTTCCTGGATCTTGCGCGTGATCGTGTTGCGGCCGATGCCGAGCCGCTCTGCCGCCTCGACCTTGCGGCCGCGCGTAAAGTCGAGCGCCTCGCGGATCACGGCCGCCTCGAAACGGCGCGCGAGTTCGTCCATCACGTCGGCCGAATTCTCGCGCAACAACCGCGCGACTTCGGTGCGCAGCCCGCTTTCCCACATCGGATAGCCCGCCGGCGCCCCGTTCGGCGCGGCCGCGACAGGCGCGGCCGTCAGCGGCATCGCACCGGCCACGACCGGCACGGGCGCCCCCTCGGCAGCGCCGACGCCGGTGCCGGCGTGCATATCCGCGCCCTCGGCCGTCGCGCCCACCGGCGCGCCGGCCGGCACGAGATCGGGCGGCAGGTCCTTGATCTCGACCGTCTGCGCGGGGGCCATCACGGTCAGCCAGTTCGCGAGGTTCTCGAGTTGCCGCACGTTGCCGGGAAACGCGAGCGACGTCAGATACGCGAGCGCTTCGTCCGACACGCGTTTCGGCTCGACGCCGAGATCGCGCGCACTCTTCTGCAGGAAATGGCGCGTGAGCAGCGCGATGTCCTCGCTGCGTTCGCGCAGCGGCGGCAGCCGCAGCCGGATCACGTTGAGCCGGTGGTAAAGGTCCTCGCGGAACAATCCCTGCCGCACGCGCGCCTCGAGATTCTGGTGCGTCGCGGCGATCACGCGCACGTTCGCGCGCTGCGGGTTGTGGCCACCGACGCGATAGAACTGCCCGTCCGACAGCACGCGCAACAGGCGCGTCTGCAGATCGAACGGCATGTCGCCGATTTCGTCGAGGAACAGCGTGCCGTTCTCGGCCTGTTCGAAGCGGCCCTGGCGCGTGGTCTGGGCGCCGGTGAACGCGCCGCGCTCATGGCCGAACAGTTCGGATTCGAGCAGGTCCTTCGGAATCGCGGCGGTGTTCAGCGCGATGAACGGGCCGTTCGCCCGCGGGCTGTGCCGGTGCAGCGCCCGCGCGACGAGCTCCTTGCCGGTGCCCGACTCGCCGGTGATCAGCACGGTCGCGGCCGAATGCGACAGGCGGCCGATCGCACGGAACATGTCCTGCATCGCGGGCGCTTGGCCGAGCATCTCGGGCGCGTCGGCCACGCGCTCGTCCTGCGGCGCGCCGCCGCGCAGGCTTTCCTCGACCGCGCGGCGGATCAGTTCGACCGCCTTGTCGACGTCGAACGGCTTCGCGAGATATTCGAACGCGCCGCCCTGGAACGCCGCGACGGCGCTGTCGAGATCGGAGAACGCCGTCATGATGATGACGGGCAGGCCCGGCAGGCGCTCGTGCATCGCCTGCAGCAGCTCGAGGCCGGAGCCGCCCGGCATCCGGATGTCGGATACGAGCACCTGCGGCGTCTCGTGGTCGAGCGCGGCCAGCGCGTCGCGCACGTTCGCGAAGCTCTTCGTCGCGAAGCTGTCCCGGGCGAGCGCCTTTTCAAGCACCCAGCGGATCGATTGATCGTCGTCTACTATCCAGATCGGCTTCATAGGTCGGTCAGAGATTGGTGAATCCGGTGAATCGCAATACCGCCGCTCAATGGTCGAGCGGCAGCAGGATCTGAAATTCGGTACGTCCGGGCCGGCTCTCGACCTCGATCATCCCGTCGTGCTGCTGCACGAACGTCTGTGCGAGCGTGAGGCCGAGCCCGCTGCCGTCGTCGCGCCCGGACACGAGCGGATAGAAGATCCGGTCGCGGATCTCTTCCGGAATGCCGGGCCCGTTGTCGATCACGTGCAAGTCCAGTGCCAGCTTGTACAGGCGCTTCGCGATCGTGACCTTGCGCGCGACGCGCGTGCGCAGCTCGATCTTCGCGTCGCCCTGCGCGATCCGCTCGCGCAGCGCCTGCGCGGCGTTGCGCACGATGTTCAGCAGCGCCTGGATCAGCTGCTCCTTGTCGCCGCGCAGGTCCGGCACGCTCACGTCGTAATCGCGCTCGATCGTGAGCCCGCGCGGAAATTCCGCGAGCATCACCGCGCGCACGCGTTCGCATACTTCATGAATGTTCACGTCGCCGACGATGTGCGGGTGCCGATGCGGCTCCAGCAGGCGGTCGACGAGCGTCTGCAGGCGATCGGACTCCTTGATGATCACCTGCGTGTATTCGCGCAATTCGCCGCGCTCGCGCTCGCTCAGTTCGAATTCGAGCAGCTGGGCTGCGCCGCGAATGCCGCCGAGCGGGTTCTTGATCTCGTGCGCGAGGTTGCGGATCAGTTGCTTGTTGACCGCGGTCAGGTCGTGGATGCGCTCCTCGCGATCGGTGCGCGACTGCCGTTCGTTCTCGAACAGCTCGACGAGCACGAAATCGGGCGCGGTCTCGAGGAAGCCGACGATCGCATGCACGTGCAGCGGTTCGCGGCCGGGCCGGTCGAGCACGGTGTCGAGATGCGTCGCATGAAAGCGTTCCTCGCCGATCGCGGTGATCGTCGACGCGAGTTCGTTCGCGTTCGGGAAAATCTCGCCCCACGGCCGCTGCACGAGCTGCCGCCGCGAGATGTCGAGCATCGCCTCCGCGGACGGGTTCGCGAACGCGACCCTGAGCGTCTTGCGGTCGAGCACGATCACGACCGTCGGCAGCGCCTCCAGCCCCGCAAGCAGGCCCGAGCGCATGAGCCGCTCGTCTTCCGTCAGTCGCTCGGGCTGCCCCGTCTTCGCCTTGATCAGATTCTTCAGAGCCATCTTGCGTGCGTGTCGCGCCTCACCGGGTCGGGAAATGGAAATTGCCGGAACAAAAAAGGGACGGCTGGACGCCGTCCCCTTTCAGACTCCGCGGTTCCCGCCGCAAGCCGCGCGACGGGAACGAACCGGCATGACGGCGCTGAATCGAAGCGCCATCGCCGATTACAGCGAGTAGTACATCTCGAACTCGATCGGATGCGTCGTCATGCGGAACTTCGCCAGCTCCTGCTCCTTCAGCGCGAGGTACGCGTCGAGCATGCCGTCCGTGAACACGCCGCCACGGGTCAGGAACTCGCGATCCTTGTCGAGCGCTTCCAGTGCCTGGTCGAGGCCTGCGCAGACGGTCGGGATCTTTGCATCCTCTTCCGGCGGCAGGTCGTACAGGTTCTTGTCCGCGGCTTCGCCCGGATGGATCTTGTTCTGGATCCCGTCGAGGCCTGCCATCATCAGTGCCGAGAACAACAGGTACGGGTTCGCCATCGGATCCGGGAAGCGCGTTTCGATACGGCGGCCCTTCGGGTTCGACACGTGCGGAATGCGGATCGATGCCGAACGGTTGCGTGCCGAGTAGGCGAGCTTGACCGGTGCTTCGAAGTGCGGGACCAGACGCTTGTACGAGTTCGTCGTCGGGTTCGTGATCGCGTTCAGCGCGCGAGCGTGCTTGATGATGCCGCCGATGTAGAACAGCGCCATTTCCGACAGGCCGGCATAGCCGTTGCCCGCGAACATGTTCTGGCCGTCCTTCCAGATCGACTGGTGAACGTGCATGCCCGAACCGTTGTCGCCGACGACCGGCTTCGGCATGAACGTCGCCGTCTTGCCGTACGAGTGCGCGACGTTATGGATGATGTACTTCGACCATTGCGTCCAGTCGGCGCGCTCGACCAGCGTCGAGAACTTCGTGCCGATTTCGTTCTGGCCCTGGCCCGCCACTTCGTGGTGGTGCACTTCGACCGGGATGCCGAGCTGTTCGAGCAGCAGGCACATTTCCGAACGCATGTCCTGGAACGTGTCGACCGGCGCGACCGGGAAGTAGCCGCCCTTCGTGCCCGGACGGTGGCCCGTGTTGCCGCCTTCGAATTCCTTGCCAGCCGACCACGGTGCTTCTTCCGAGTTGATCTTCACGAAGCAGCCCGACATGTCCGTGTTCCACTGGACCGAGTCGAAAATGAAGAATTCCGGTTCCGGACCGAAGTACGCCGTGTCGCCGATGCCCGTGCTCTTCAGGTACGCTTCCGCGCGCTTCGCGAGCGAACGCGGGTCGCGCTCGTAGCCCTTGCCGTCGGCCGGCTCGACCACGTCGCAGGTCAGCACCAGGGTCGACTCTTCATAGAACGGGTCGATGAAGGCAGCATTCGGATCCGGCATGAGCAGCATGTCCGACGCCTCGATGCCCTTCCAGCCCGCGATCGACGAACCGTCGAATGCATGGCCGCTTTCGAACTTGTCTTCGTCGAACGCCGAAACCGGCACCGACACGTGCTGTTCCTTGCCGCGCGTGTCCGTGAAGCGGAAATCGACAAACTTGCAGTCCTCGTCCTTCACGAGTTGCATGACGTCGGCGACGGTTTTACTCATAACCTCTTCTCCTGATTGAACAATTCCGGCGGACTGGGAACCGCCTCGTTTATCGAGCTGCCCGGAGTCTGGCTTTGGCGCAGCGCGCCCCGGGTCGACCGAATTCTATATAGCAGCTTCCGTGCCAATCATCGCAAAACCGACGCGAATCGTGCCGGCCCGCGCCGCAGCGAGGCCCGACTGCGCGATTCCGGGGCCGGGCCTCGCACCCGCAGCGGGCCAACCGCACCGCGATGGTGCAATCGACCGGGTGCGCCGGCACGATTGAATCATTCTGGTGCGTGCGTGCCATTCTGCACTTTTTTGGTGAGCGCGTGGGCCATGCATGCGCCATCGGACACGCGGACATCCGCGCGGCGGCACCGCGCTAGAATGTTCGTTTGACCGATACGGAGACCTCCTGCCATGAGTACGCTCGACCAGCTTTACGCGAAGGCCGACGAACGCCGCGCCCAAGGCGCGCTCAACTATGCCGGCGCGCTGCTGCCGGTCGAGGCGTTCGAACTGCTGCAGCTCGACCCGTCGGCGCGTCTCGTCGACGTGCGCACCCGCGCCGAGCTTGACTGGATCGGCCGCCCGCTCGTCGGCGACGGCCAGTACCTGCATCTCGAATGGACGCGCTATCCGGGCGGCGTGCCGAACGCCGAATTCGTCGACGAACTGAAGGCCGCCCTCCCGGCCGATACGCCGATCCTGTTCCTGTGCCGCAGCGCCGCGCGCTCGAAGCTCGCCGCGGTCGCATCGTCGCAGGCCGGCTTCACGAAGGCGTTCGACCTCCTCGAAGGCTTCGAGGGCACGAAGGATGCCGAAGGCCACCGCAAGACGGTCGACGGCTGGTGCTTCCGGAAACTGCCGTGGATCGGCGCCTGACGGCGCCTGCGCACCGGCACGCCCGACTGCGACATCGTCGAGCCGGGCGATGACATCCCGATGACGGGCCGCGTTGCGCGGCCCGTGGCATTCATGCGGCCCGCGTGCCGGGCCGGGCGACCGATGCGCGACCCGCTCAGGTGCGCGACGCGTCCGGTTCGACGACGTCGCCGCCGAGCAGGTGCACGCCTTCGCGCAGCTTCACGAACGCGGCCGCGACCGCTTCGGGCTCGCCCTTCACACCGAGATCGATATGCCGGCGCGCGTAGATGCCGCCGCGCTCGGCGTCGCCGACGCTCGGCAGGCTGAACACGCGCACGCCGGGGAAATCGCGCTCGATCTTCTCCATCAGCGGCGTCAGCGTCGATTCCGGCAGCTCGAACACGTACAGCGAACGTTCCGCGTGCGGCGTCGCGTGATGCAGATGCGCGTATTTCGTGTCCAGCACCCACTCGATCATCGGCCACGCCATCACCGGGAAGCCCGGTACGAAATGGAGATCGCCGACCGAGAAACCGGGGATCCGGTTATAGCCGTTCGGGATGATCGTCGCGCCCGCCGGGAACACGCCCATGTTGAAGCGGTGCTGGTTTTCCGGCGACTCGAAGTCGACCGGCGTGGCTGGATCGGCATGGGTCTCGCGGATGCGCTCCGCAATCAGCACCTTCGCTTCCGGATGGAGTTCGAGCGGCACGCCGAGCGCGGCGGCCGCGCACTGGCGCGTGTGGTCGTCCGGCGTCGCGCCGATCCCGCCCGTGGAGAACACGATGTCGCCGGACGCGATCGCGCGGGCGAGGGTCGCGGTGATGCGTGCCGGATCGTCTCCGACGTATTCGGCCCAGTCGAGCGCGAGGCCGCGCGCGCCGAGCAGCTCGACGACCTTCGCCAGATGCTTGTCCTGCCGGCGGCCCGAAAGGATTTCGTCGCCGATGATGATGATGCCGATGCTCATGCCTGCCCCATGTCGATTGCGGTGGCGCGCGACTTCGCGCGCAGGTCGTCCAGCGCGCGCAGGCAATAGTGCCCGAACCACAGCGCCGAGAAGACGAGGATGAAAGCGTAAACCCAGATCATCGCGGCCGCCACGAACGGAAACAGCACCATCATCCAGACCGACGATACCCACACGAAGGTCGGCACGGTGCCGAGCAGCCCGGTCGCGACGCCGATGCCGATCAGCGGCCAGCGATGCTGCCGCACGAGCGCGCGGCGCTCGTCGCGGCTCGCGTGCTGCGCGAGCGCGTCGTAGGTCATCACGCGATACGTGAGCCAGCCCCAGATCACCGGCGGCAGCAGCGCGAAGAACGGCGGAATCAGCCACAGCGGGATCGTGACGACGAGCAGCACGACACCGACGAGCGCCGCGCCGAGCGAATTGAACACGCTGCCGAAGAAGGTGCCGCCCCGCTTCGCCTCGAGCGCCGCGAACTGCCGGTTCGACAGGTGCTTGATCACGACCGGCATCGAGATCGTCGCGATCAGCAGCAGCACGGTCAGCACGATCAGCGGAATCGCGAGCGACACGACGACGAACGGTGCGACGACCGCGTGCAGTTGCGACATCCCGATCGCGTCGAAGGCGCGATACAGCGCGGCGGTCAGCACGAAGCCGTCGAGCGCGCCGCGGGCGGCGTCGATCAGCGTCTGCCACGTGAACCACAGCACGACGCCCCACAGCAGCGCCGAGACCACGAACGGCATCAGGGTGAGCCACAGCATGCGCGGGTGCAGCGCGCTGGCGAAGGCCCGGACGAAGGAGCGCAGCAAGTCGTTCATGCGGACCTGTATCGATGGAGAAAAACGGGGAAAGCATAAACCACACGGCCCGCATGCGCCAAAGCGCATGCGGGCCGGGTGGAAAAGCCGTTCAATGGGAGAAAGGACGGGCTCAGGCCGACGCCGCGCCGCGCTTCGCCGGCACGATGCGCCGGAAGATCCGCACGAACGCGAGACCGTGCTGCGCCCAGAAGCCCTCGCCGTAGGACACGCCTTCGACCTGCTCGCGGATGCCGGTCGGCTCGACCGTGCGGTTCCACGACGCGGTGCCGAACATCATGTCCCACCACGGGAACAGCACGCCGAAGTTGCAGCCGTATTTGGTGCCTTCGTGACCGTAGCCGACCGCGTGGTGGCGCCGGTGGAAGATCGGGCTCACGAGCAGGCGCTCGCCGAGCCAGCCGAACGACAGCCGCGCATTCGTATGCTGGATGCTCTGCACGAAGTTCGTGACCGCGGTCAGCACGACGAACTGCGACGGCGTCACGCCGATCACGAGCGCGATCGCCGCGAAGAAGCACGATTGCAGCGCATCGTCGAGCAGGTGGTTGCGGTCGTCGCACCACAGCGACATCTGCCGCTGGCTGTGATGGACCGCGTGCAGCTCCCACCAGATGCCGAACTTGTGCTGCCAGCGGTGATACCAGTAGCCGGCGAAGTCGAGCACGACGAGGTAGATCGCGAACGCGACGATCGGCTGCGAGGTCACGCCCGGCCACAGATAGTCGAGGTTGACGTTCGAGATGCCGTGCAGGCGCAGCGAAGCCTGGAGCCTGTCGAACATCGGCCGCAGCGCGAAGAAGAAGAACAGCGAATAGATGCCGAGCTTCGTGATCGCGGTGTAGATCACGTCGACCCGCACCGCGCGGCGGTTCGTCCAGCGTTCGACCGGCATCAGCGCCTCGAGCGGGCGCAGCAGCGCGAACATCAACACCATCTGCAATGCGCCGATGATCACCCAGTACAGCGCGTCGTAGGTGTCCTCGTCATAGTCCATCAGGTTGAACTTGAAGAGGAGCGGCTGCACGACGTCGACGTACAGCCAGGTCTGGATGTCCGACACGAACGCATCGATCAGGTGCAGCATCGCTCGCCTCCGCCCGTCACGCGCCGTTCGCAGCCTTCCACGGCGCGCGGTCGTAGAAGTAGATCCCGTGCGGCGAACGGCCGACGGAGATCGTCTGCACCAGCTTGCGCGATGCCAGGTCGATGATCCCGACCTTCTTCGCGAAGCGGAACGTCACCCACAGCGTCTTCTTGTCGGCGGACAACTCCATGTCGTCCGGCCCCGGCAGCAGGCCCGTGATGTCGCCGACGTTGGTGAGCGTGTTCTCGTCCAGGATGCTGATCGTGTTCGCGACCCGGTTCGTGACCGCGACGTGCGTGCCGTCGGCGAGCGAGCGGAAGTTGTGCGCGCCCTTGCCGGTATAGATCTGCTTGACGACCTTCTGGTTGCGCCAGTCGACCACCGCGACGTAATCCGCGCCGGTCATCCCGACCAGCAGGAACTTGTCGTCCGGCGTGAGCCACAGGCCCGCCGGCACCTTGCCGACCTTCATCTTCCACTTGACCGTCTGCGTCGGCAGATCGATCGCCGCGATCTCGCCGGAGACCTGCAGCGACACGAGCAGCGTCTTGCTGTCCTTCGTGAATGCGAGGTGGCTCGGCATCACCGCGAGCGGCACGCGCTTCGCGAGGTGCACGTCGCGGCCGTCGTAGCTGTAGATATCGACGCGGTCGAGCCGCAGCCCGGCCGCCGCGAACCACTTGCGATCGGGCGAGAAGCCGAGCTGGTACGGATCGTCGATCCCTTCGACGGTGCGCTGCAGCTTGCCCGTCTTCGGATCGAGGAACATCAGGCTGTTCGAGACCGAATTTGCGACGATCAGCGACGCATTGTCGGGCGTCGCCATCAAATGGTGCGGTTCCTTGCCGGTCGGCATCGTGGTGACGACCTGGTGGGTCTGCTGGTCGATCAGGGAAAGCGTCGCTTCGGCCGAATTGAGGACGATCACGTTATTCGCGTGTGCGGCGGGCGCCAGCACGGCGGCGGCCAGCGCAAGCGTGCGGCCGAAGGAAAGGAAAGTGCGCATGAAGACTCACGTCGAGGAACAACCGTCATTGTAAAACGTTCGACCGGCCCCGCCGGTTGACGGAAACCGGCGTTGCGCCGTTTCGACGCCTGCCGAAGCGGCCGCGCGGCCCGCCGCGGCAGGCGCTGCGCGACCGGCCGCGGCGGCCAGCCGCCGGTGCGGGCCGGGACGGCCGCTGCGGCGCTAGCGCTGCATCGACTCCCAGACCTTGTGCAGACGCTTGACAGAGACAGGCATCGGCGTGCGCAGTTCCTGCGCGAACAACGAAATTCGCAGTTCCTCCAGCAGCCAGCGGAATTCCGCGAGCCGCGCGTCGGCAACGCCGCCGCGCTGCGACACCGCGCGCTGGTACTGCTGGACGAGCGGCAGCAGCTCGCTGGACTGCTTCGCGTCGCGCGCCGGGTCGGCCTTCAGCTTGTCGATCCGCAGCGCGATGCCCTTCAGGTAACGCGGGAAGTGCGCCAGCTGCACATAGGGAGTATCGATCACGAAGCGCTTGCCGACCAGCGCCGCGAGCTGTTGCTGCAGATCCGCGTGGGCCTGCGCGAACGGCTTCGCCTGCGCGAGCTTCTTCGCCAGCCCCACGTACTCGGCGAGGATTTGCCCGACGAGCCGCGCGATCTCCTGCGCGAGCAGGTTCAGGCGGCTGCGGCCCTCGTCGCGGCGCGCGTGGAAGCTCGCGTCGTCGTCGGGCAGCGGGTCCTGCAGGCACGCGCGGTCGAGCGCCGTGTCGATCAGCTGGTCGCGCAGTTCGTCCTGCGTGCCGAGCGACATGTACTGCATCGCCATCTCGCGCAGCCCCGGCAGGTTCTTTTCCAGGAACTTGATCGGCTCCTTCAATTGCAGCGCGAACAGCCGCCGCAGGCCGGCCCGGTGGATCCGCGCCGCCTCCTCCGGCGAGTCGAACACCTCGACGTCGCAGTGCGTGCCGCGATCGACGAGCGCCGGATAGCCGTACAGCGTCTGGCCGCGCCGGCGGATTTCCAGCAGCTCGGGGAGCTTGCCGAAATTCCACGTCGTCAGGTTCTCGTACAGCGCGGTCGCGCCGGCTTCGGCCGGAGCCGCCGTTTGCGGTGCCGCGCCCTTGGCCGGCGTGCCGCCCCGGGCGTGCGAAGCGGGCGCGGCAGCGCGTGCCGGCGTACCGTCGGCGTCATCCGCGGGCGTCTCGCCGCCGGGCGAGATCGTCGCTGCCGCCGCGATCTTCTGGAACTGCTGCTGCGCCTGCGCGCCGAGCTCCTGGCGCAGTTGCGCGAGATTGCGCCCCATCGCGAGCTGGCGGCCGTGCTCGTCGATCACCTTGAAGTTCATGAACAGGTGCGCGGGCAGCGTCTCGAGCTTGAAGTCGGCCGTCTTCATCGCGACCTGCGTCTCGCCGCGCACGTCGGCGATCAGCGCCTCGACCAGGCCGCCCGCGCCGAACCGCTCGCGCCCCATCCGCTCGACGAAGCCGGCCGCGTACTCGGGCAGCGGCACGCAGTGGCGGCGCAGCTTCTGCGGCAGCGACTTCAGCAGCAGCTGCACCTTCTCCTTGAGCATCCCCGGCACGAGCCATTCGCAACGGCGCGCGTCGACCTGGTTCAGCGCGTAGAGCGGCACCGCGAGCGTCACGCCGTCGCGCGGCGTGCCCGGCTCGAAATGGTAGGTGAGCGCCATTTCGACGCCGGCCATCGTCGCGCGTTTCGGAAACAGGTCGGTCGTCACGCCGGCCGCCTCGTGGCGCATCAGGTCGTCGCGCGACAGGTACAGCAGCCGCTGCTTGTCGTCGGGCTGACCGCCCTTCTTCACCGCGTCGCGATACCAGCGCTCGAACGCGGCGCCCGTATGGATGCCCGCCGGAATCGCCTGGTCGTAGTACGCGTAGATCAGTTCGTCGTCCACCAGCACGTCCTGCCGGCGCGACTTGTGTTCGAGCTGCTCGATGTCGGCAAGCAGCTTGCGGTTGTGCGCGAAGAACGGCAGCTTCGTGTCGAATTCGCCCTCGACGAGCGCGCCGCGGATGAACAGCTCCCGCGCGCGTGCCGGATCCTGCTGGCCGAACGCGACGCGCCGGCGATGGTAGATCGGCAACCCGTACAACGTCGCGCGCTCGAACGCGCTGACCTGCGCCGGGCGCTTCTCCCAGTGCGGCTCGGACAGCGATTTCTTCAACAGGTGCGCGCCGATCTTCTCGACCCACTCCGGCTCGATCTTCGCGAGGCAGCGCGCGTACAGCCGGCTCGTCTCGACGAGTTCGGCCGCCATCACCCAGCGGCCGGCCTTCTTCGCGAGCGCCGAGCCCGGCCACAGGTAGAACTTGATCCCGCGTGCGCCGAGATAGTGCGGATCGTCGTCGGCCTTCATCCCGAGGTTGCCGAGCAGGCCCGTCAACAGGGCCAGATGCACCTGTTCGTAGGTCGCCTCGACCTCGTTCAGACGCCAGCCGTGCTCGCGCACGACCGTCAGCAGCTGCGAATGAACGTCGCGCCATTCGCGCAGCCGCAGATGCGACAGGAAGTTCTGCCGGCACGCGTCGATCAGCTGGCGATTCGACTTCTTGTGCGCGACGGCCTCTTCGAACCACGCCCAGATCTTCAGCCATTGCAGGAATTCGGAGCGCTCGTCGGCGAACCGGCGATGCGCCTGGTCGGCCTGCTCCTGCGCTTCGATCGGTCGGTCGCGCGGATCCTGCACGGACAGCGCGCTCGCGATGATCAGCACCTCGCGCAGCGACTGCTGGTCGCGCGCGGCAAGAATCATCCGGCCGACGCGCGGGTCGAGCGGCAGCCGCGCGAGCTCGCGGCCGAGCGGCGTCAGCGCGTTGTCGTCGTCGACCGCGCCGAGTTCGTTCAGCAGCTGGTAGCCGTCCGCGATCGCGCGGCCGGGCGGCGGCTCGAGGAACGGGAACGATTCGATCGCGGTGAGGTGCAGCGACTTCATCCGCAGGATCACCGACGCGAGCGACGAGCGCAGGATTTCCGGATCGGTGAAGCGTGCGCGCGCCTGGTAGTCGCTTTCCTCGTACAAGCGGATGCAGACGCCGTCGGCCACCCGGCCGCAGCGGCCCGCGCGCTGGTTCGCGGCGGCCTGCGAGATCGACTCGACCTGCAGCTGCTCGACCTTGTTCCGGTACGAATAGCGCTTCACGCGCGCGAGACCGGTGTCCACCACATAGCGGATGCCCGGCACCGTCAGCGACGTTTCGGCCACGTTGGTCGCGAGCACGATGCGGCGCGCGTTCGATGCCTTGAACACCTTGTCCTGGTCGGCCGCCGACAGCCGCGCGAACAGCGGCAGGATCTCGGTATGCGGCGGGTGGTGCTTGCGCAGCGCCTCGGCCGCCTCGCGGATCTCGCGCTCGCCCGGCAGGAACACCAGCACGTCGCCAGGGCCTTCGCGGCACAGCTCGTCGACCGCGTCGACGATCGCGTCCATCAGGTCGCGTTCGGCCTCGCGCGCGGTCTTCACGCGGTCGCGGCCGCCCGTGCCTTCCGCATGCTTCACGGCCGGCCGATCTTCAGCTACCGGGCGGTAGCGCATCTCGACCGGATACAGCCGCCCGCTCACCTCGATCACCGGCGCCGGACGTTCGTCGCTGCCGAAATGGCGCGCGAAGCGGTCGGCGTCGATCGTCGCGGACGTGACGATCAGCTTCAGGTCCGGCCGCCGCGGCAGGATTTCCTTCAGGTAACCGAGCAGGAAGTCGATATTCAGGCTGCGTTCGTGCGCCTCGTCGATGATCAGCGTGTCGTACGCCTTCAGCAACGGGTCGGTCTGCGTCTCGGCGAGCAGGATGCCGTCCGTCATCAGCTTGACGGACGCGCCCGGCGCGAGATTGTCGGTAAAGCGTACCTTGTAGCCGACCACTTCGCCGAACGGCGTGCCGAGCTCCTCGGCGATGCGCCGGCCGGTCGACGACGCGGCGAGGCGCCGCGGCTGCGTATGGCCGATCAGGCCCGTGCCGCCGGCGCCGAGGCCGCGGCCGAGATCGAGACAGATCTTCGGCAACTGGGTGGTCTTGCCGGAACCCGTTTCGCCGCAGACGATCACGACCTGGTGACCGGCGATCGCGCGCGCGATCTCGTCGCGCTTGCCCGACACGGGCAGGCTTTCGGGGTAGGTGATCGGCGGAACCGGATTCGGGGCGACAGCTGCGCGCGGCGGACGCTCGCGACGCGGCGCGCGCTCGCCGGCGGCCAGAGGCGCGTCCTTCGCGACCGGCTCGCCTTGCTTGCCCTGCTGGCGGCGCCGTTCGTCGCCACGCGGCGGCTTGTCTGCCTGCGGTTGCTGCTGCTGGCGCGGCGGCTGGCCCTGCTGCTGATGCGCGTCGGCCGCACCATCCGGGTGCTTCGCCGACGGCGCTTTGGCCCGCGTCGGCGCGGGACTTTTAGGTACATTCGACATGGGGGCGCATTATAATCCCGCCCATGAATTCCCAAACCGACCTCCCTCCCGCCCAGACCGGCGCCGCGACGCCGCCGGCCGCCGACGATTCGGCCGCCAGCCACGCGCAGTTCGTCGACTGGATGCGCTCCGTCGCGCCCTATATCCACAAGTTCCGCAACAGCACGTTCGTCGTGGGGTTCGGCGGCGAGGTGGTGCAGCAGGGGCTGCTGAACGCGCTTGTGTCCGACATCGCGCTGCTGCAGGCGATGGGCATCCAGATCGTGCTGGTGCACGGCTCGCGGCCGCAGGTCGAGGAGCAGCTGAGCCTGCACGGTGTCGAATCCGAGTTTTCGCATGGGCTGCGCATCACCGATGCGCGCGCGCTCGAATCCGCGAAGGAAGCGGCCGGCGAGGTGCGTCTCGACATCGAGGCCGCGATCAGCCAGGGTCTGCCGAACTCGCCGATGGCGCACGCGCACATCAGCGTCGTGTCCGGCAACTTCGTGACCGCACGGCCGGTGGGGATTCTCGACGGGGTCGATTTCGCGCACACGGGCATCGTGCGCAAGATCGACGCCGAATCGATCCGTCATTCGCTCGCGAGCCGCAAGCTCGTGCTGCTGTCGCCGCTCGGCTTCTCGCCGACCGGCGAGGCGTTCAACCTGTCGATGGAAGACGTTGCATCGGCCGCCGCGATCGCGCTGCGCGCCGACAAGATCATCTTCCTGACCGAAGCGCCCGGCATCGTCGACGACGAAGGCGAGCTGGTGCGTGAAATGTCGCTCGACGCGGCCGCCGAGCTGCTCGATTCCGGCAACGTCCAGGGCGACGACGCGTTCTTCCTGAAGCACTCGATTCGCGCCTGCCGCGGCGGCGTGACCCGGGCCCACCTGATTCCGCAGTCGCTCGACGGCAGCATGCTGCTCGAACTGTTCCTGCACGACGGTGTCGGCACGATGATCTCGTACGAGAACCTCGAGAGCCTGCGCGAGGCGACGCCGGACGACGTCGGCGGCATCCTGTCGCTGATCGAGCCGCTCGAATCGGACGGCACGCTGGTGCGGCGCGGCCGCCACCAGATCGAACGCGACATCGACCACTTCTCGGTGATCGAGCACGATGGCGTGCTGTTCGGCTGCGCGGCGCTGTACCCGTACCAGCAGGAAAAGATCGGCGAGATGGCGTGCCTGACGGTCGCGCCGGAAGCGCAGGGCTCGGGCGACGGCGAACGCCTGCTCAAGCGCATCGAGCAGCGCGCCCGTGCGCGCGGCCTCACGCACATCTTCGTGCTCACGACGCGCACCGAGCACTGGTTCCTCAAGCGCGGCTTCGTCAAGGTCAGCGTCGACGACCTGCCGGAAGACCGCCGCAAACTCTATAACTGGCAGCGCAAGTCGCTCGTGCTGATGAAGCAGCTCTGAGCGCAGGCACGACTGCCCTCCCCCAGACCGATTACAGGAGAAGTACACGATGGCTCGAATGATCCAATGCGCGAAACTCGGCAAGGAAGCCGAAGGTCTCGATTTCCCGCCGCTGCCGGGTGAACTCGGCAAGCGCATTTATGAAAGCGTGTCGAAGGAAGCGTGGCAAGGCTGGCTCAAGCAGCAGACGATGCTGATCAACGAGAACCGCCTGAACATGGCCGACCCGCGCGCGCGTCAATATCTGATGAAGCAGACCGAGAAGTACTTCTTCGGCGACGGCGCGGACCAGGCGTCCGGCTACGTGCCGCCGACGGAAGGCTAAGCCCCGCGCATCGCGATGGCCGGCCATGCCGGCCGCGTCGCGACGTGACGCAACCGCCAGGCAAACGGCACCGTGGATCGCACGGTGCCGTTTGCTTTTGGGGCACGTGATTCGGGACGCGTGCTTCGGCGCGAATCGCGGCCACTGCACGATCCGTCCGGCGCGCGATGCCGCCGGCGCGCCGAATTACCGCCTCACCGAATGACCGAATCGCCGGCGGGCCGATCCACGCCGGCCCCCGGCTCACCCCGCCGGTTTCAACGTGCCGCGATCGTCCGGCTGCGTGGCGGCCTCGCCGGCCGGACTGTCGGCGCTCACGCCTTCGGCGCCCCACTCCGCCGCATCGCTGCGCTCGGCCGTCGACAGTTCGTCCGCGCGATAGCCGGTGCGATTCAGCAGCGCGAGCATGCACGCGAGCGACACGAGCGCATAGAGCCCCGACGCGATCGCGACGCCGACGATGCTGCCCGTCGCGTTCAGGATCGCCTGCGCGAGCACCGGCGTGCCGCCGCCGACGACGAGCGCGCTCAACTGATACGCGAGCGACAGGCCGGTATAGCGGATGTTGGCCGGAAACACCCGCGCGAGCACGCCGCCGACCGCGCCGTAGAACATCGCCGACGGAATCGTCGAGATGCACATTCCCGCGACGGCGACCCAGTACGACCGGGTTGCGAGCGCGTGGAACATCACCGGCATCAGCACGATCTCGGGAATCAGGATCCAGCACATCGCGCGCCGCATGTCGACCTTCGACACGAACCATGCACCAACCGGCTGCATCAGGAACTGCACGACGAGCGAGATCGACAGGATGCCGAGGAACGTGCCCTGCGCATAGCCGAGTTCCTTGGTCGCCCACGACAGCGCGAACGTGCTGCGGAAGTACGTGACGTTGATCACCGGCAGCGTGCCGGCCGCGAGCAGCACGACCACCCAGTGATCGCGCACGACGTCGCGCAACGGCAGCTTCACGGTGCGCTTGCGCGCGAGCACGCGCTGCATGTCGGCCGACTCCTCGAGCCTCAGCCGGATCACCATCCCGATGATCACGAGCACCGCCGACAGCAGGAACGGAATGCGCCAGCCCCACATCAGGAACGACGGCGTCGGCAGCGCGCTCAGCGCGAAGAACGCGGCCGTGGCCAGCAGGTTGCCGGTGGGCGAACCCTGCTGCGCGAACGCCGCATACAGGATGCTGCGATGCTTCGGCGCGTTCTCGCTCGCGATCAGCACCGCGCCGCCCCACTCGCCGCCGACCGCGATGCCCTGCAGCACGCGCAGCACGACGAGGCCCGCGGGCGCCCACACGCCGACCGACGCGTAGCCGGGCAGCAGGCCGATGCCGGTCGTGGCCAGCCCCATCATCACCAGCGTGATCACGAGCGCGGTCTTGCGGCCGACCCGATCGCCGAGATGACCGAACACGATGCCGCCGAGCGGCCGCGCGGCGAAGCCGGCCCAGAACGTGACGAACGCCAGCAGCGTCGCGACACCGGGATCCATCGTGCTCGAAAAGAACACCTTGCCGAACACGAGCGCGGCGGCGGTGCCGTAGATGTAGAAGTCGTACCACTCGATCGTGGTGCCGACGAACGCCGCGAAGGCGGCGCGGCCGGGCCGCGGCTGCGCGGCTAACGGGGATTGCGGACGGCTCATCGATGTCTCCATGTTTGTGATCGGCGGCGCGACTGTCGCGCGCCTTGCCGGATGGCCGGCCTTGCGCCGCCGGCTGGCGGGGTTGCTCTACGTTGCGTTGCCTGGAACGACTGTGATCTGCCGGCTCGGGGCGCTCCTCTGCGGGCGCCCCCGGCGCGTCACGTCGGATCGGGCGCGACCTTCAGCACGCCGGCATCGAGCAGTTGCTGCTGGAGCGCGGGATCGACGCCGAGGCGGTCGAGCACCGCGCGCGTGTCGCGGCCGAGCGCCGGCGGGGGCGTTCGGTAGGTCGCCGGCGTGCGCGACAGCTTCACCGGCGAGGCCGTCCCGCGATACGTGCCGATCTCGACGAACAGCTCGCGATGCAACGCATGCGGATCGCGCGCGACGTCGGCAACCGTGCGCACCGGCCCGCACGGCACGCCGGCCGCCATCAGGTCGCGTGCCAGCGGCTCGCATGGATGGACGGCGAGCCGTGCCTCGAGCTCCACTTTCAATTCGGACCGGTGCGCGCAGCGGCTGCGGTTGTCGACGAAGCGCGGATCGCCGGCGAGCGCCGGTGCACCGAGATGGGCGACGAGGCGGGCGAACTGCCGGTCGTTGCCGACCGCGAGGAAGATCGGCACGCTCGCCGTGCGATAGCTGTCGTACGGCGCGATGTTCGGATGCGCGTTGCCGCTGCGCTCGGGCACGCGCCCCGAGCCGAAGAAGTTCGGCAGGTGCGGATGCAGCAGCGACACGCCGCAGTCGTACAGCGCGATGTCGATCGACTGGCCCTGCCCGCTCTGCCCGCGCTCCGCGAGCGCGAGCAGGATGCCGGCGAGCGCGTTGAGCCCGGTGACCATGTCGACGATCGGCAACCCGATGCGTGTCGCGGCGCCGTCGCGCTCGCCGTTCACGCTCATCAGCCCGGCCATCGCCTGGATCACCGCGTCGTAGCCGGGCAGCCCGCCGAGCGGGCCGTCGTCGCCGAAGCCCGTCACCGCGCAGTGGATCAGGCGCGGAAAGCGCGGCTGCAGGTCGCGCGCGTAGTCCATTCCCCAGCGCGCGAGCGTGCCGGGCTTGAAGTTCTCGACGAGCACGTCGGCGTCTTCGAGCAGGCGCCACAGGATCGCGCGCCCTTCGTCGCGGGACAGGTCGAGCGCGAGCCCTTCCTTGTTGCGGTTCACGCCCATGAAATACCACGCGGTGTCGTCGAGGAACGGCGGCCCCCAGCCGCGCGTCTCGTCGCCGTCGGGCGGCTCGATCTTGATCACGGTCGCGCCGTGATCGGCGAGCGCCTGCGTGCAGTAAGGGCCGCCGAGCACGCGGCTCAGGTCGACGACCTTCAGGCCGTCCAGTGCGCCGCGTGGCGGCTTCACCGACGTCGTCGCCGTCATGTTCGTCGCGTTCATCGCTCGACCTCCGGCAGCAGATCGAGCGCCATGTCGAGCGGCACCGGCGCGCCGCGCAGCAGCGCGTCGAATGCCGCCGTCTCGTCGTCGCGCGAGGCGGGCGCGAGCGGATCGACCGGCAACAGCTTGTAGCGCACGATCAGGTGCGCGAGCGCGAGGCGCCGGTAATCGGGCGCGAGCCGCACGCCCTCGCACGCCATCAGCACGGCCGCGCTCGCGTAGTACAGCGCCGACGCAGCCTGCCGCACGCGCGCGTCGTCGCCTTCCGCCGCGACCCGTGCGAGCGCATCGCACGCGCGCGCGAGAATGCGCCGCAGCGCCGCGCGGCTCGCGTCGGGCAGCGGCGCCGCGCCGAGCCGATCGCCGAGGAACGTGCGCAGCGCGTCGAGCGCCTGCTCGCGCCGCGCGGCGCGCGCGACGTCGAGCGCGACGATGTTGCTCGTGCCTTCCCAGATCGAACCGAGATGTGCGTCGCGCACGAGCCGCGCATCGCTCCATTCCTCGATGTAGCCGGTGCCGCCGCGCACTTCCATCGCATCGCCCGTCACGCGGCGCGCATCGCGGCACGCGCGGAACTTGATCAGCGGCGTCAGGATGCGCACGCAGCGCGCGGCCTGCTCGTCGCCCGCATCGGCTTGCGGCAGCAGCAGCGCGATCTGCATGAACATCGCGCGCGCGGCCTCGGCCGGCAGCAGCATCTTCATCAGCTGGCGCTGCATCAGCGGCATCTCGATCAGCTTGCGGCCGAATGCAGCACGATGTGCGGCGACGTGGAGCGACTCGTTCAGCGCGCGCCGCATCAGCCCCGCCGCGCGCACGCCGTTCGACAGCCGCGACATGTTGATCATGTCGGCCATCTGGTGAAAGCCGCGGCCGATCTCGCCGATCAGGTAAGCCTGCGCGCCTTCGAGCGCGATCTCGCCGCTCGCCATCGAACGGCTGCCGAGCTTGTCCTTCAGCCGCACGATCCGGTAGCGGTTGCGCGTGCCGTCCGGCAGCGTCTTCGGCAGCAGGAACAGCGCGAGCCCCTTGATGCCGTCCGGTGCGCCATCGGGCCGCGCGAGCACCATCGCCAGGTCGGCGTCCGCGTTCGAGCAGAACCACTTGTCGCCGTACAGGCGCCACCCCGTTCCGCCCTGCTCGTCCGTCTCGCGCACCGCGCGCGTCGCAATGCGCGCGACGTCGGAGCCGGCCGCCTGCTCGGTCATGAACATCGCGCCCTGGAACAGCGTATCGAAATCGCGCGACGCCAGCATCGGCAGGTAGTGTTCGACGAGCGCCGGCTCGCCGAAACGGCGCAGCGTGCGCGTCAGCGAATCGGTCATGCTGACCGGGCAGCACAGCCCGAATTCCGCCTGCACGAACAGGAACGTCAGCGCGTATTTGACGAGCGGCGCCACCGCCTCGGGCTGGTGACTCAGCGACGCGAGCCCGAGCTCCGAATAGGCGACCCGTTCGAGCGCGACATACGCGGGATCCTTGTCGATCCGCTGCACGGCTTCGCCGCGCCGGTTGCGGTGTTCGAGCACGGGCGGATGCTTGTCCGCGCGCGATGCCCATTCGTCGAGTTCGCCGGACACGCGCGCGCCGAGCGCGTGCAACTGCGGTTCGAGTTCTGCGTAGCGGGCGGCGCCGAGATGCAGCCTCAGCAACGCGCCGAGGTCGGGATCGGCCGTGAAGAAATTGATGCCGCGGCTGTCGGGAATGTTGCTGGATGCGCCGGCGTCCGGCGTGCGAGCGGTGTCGTTCATGCATGCGTCTCCGTGGTGGCCCGGCTGCCGGCCAGTGCGCGCGCCGTGGCGGCGCGGCCGGCGAGTGCCAAGCGTTCAGCAGAGCGTAGGCGCGCGGTCGATAACCGTCCAATACAGGATTTATCCGGTACGATAGACGGCGCTTATCGATGCCGATGCGACGAGGAGTCAGCATGGAACTGAGGCAGTTGCGCTACTTCGTGGCGGTCGCCGAGGAACTGCATTTCGGGCGCGCGGCGAAGCGCCTGTTCATCTCGCAGCCGGCGCTGAGCTTCGACATCCGCAAGTTCGAGGAAGCGCTCGGCGTGCAACTCTTTTCGCGCACCAACAAGACGGTCGCGCTGACCAACGCGGGCGCGGTACTGCTCGGCGAAGCGCACCGGCTGCTGCTGCAGGCGGCCGAAGCCGAGCGGCTCACCGTGCGCTCGGCGTCGGGCCTCGCGGGCCGGCTGCGGATCGGCTTCGTCCATTCGATGCTGTATCGCGGGTTGCCCGATGCGGTGCGGCGCTTCGAGGCCGACTATCCGGGCGTCGAGATCGTGCTGAGCGAAATGAACACGCAGGCACAGGTGCAGGCGATCCAGCGCGGCCAGATCGATCTCGGCTATGCGCACTGGGGCCACTGCCCGCCCGAGGTCGAATCGGCGCCCGTCTACGCGGAACCGTTCGTCTGCTGCCTGCCGGCCGCACACCCGCTCGCGCGGCGCCGGCAGGTCGCGCTCGCCGCGCTGGCCGCGGAACCGTTCATCCTGTTTCCGCGCGACGCGGCACCGCACTATCACGACCTGATCATCGCGCAGTGCGTGACCGCGGGCTTCAGCCCGCTGATCCGTCACGAGGCGCGGCTGTGGCAGACGATCCTGTCGATGATCGAGTTCGGGATGGGCATCGCGCTGGTGCCGCGCGTGCTGCAGCAGGTGAAGAGCGAGCGGCTCGCGTTCCGGCCGCTGAAGGATGCGTCGCTCGAATCGCGCACGCTGGCGCTCAAGCGCAGCGGCACCGCCGAACCGGTCGCGCTGCGCTTTGCCGACTACGTGCGCGCGTCGATCGACGCGTTGCCGGCGCTTGCGGGCTGAGGCGGCGCGACGCGCCTTCGCGCCGCGGCTGCTTCGTTACTTCGCTTCGCTACTTCCCTTCGTTACTTCGCTTCGGGCTGCAGCACCGGCTGCGCGCGCCGGTACCACACCGCATACACGACGGACAACGCGATCAGGAACGGAATGCCGAAGATCAGCGTCATGGGTCCTGCAAAATATTTGAAGAAAGTGCTTTACGAACCCCAAAATCTCTGACATAATCTTTTCTTCTTTGGGCGGTTAGCTCAGCGGTAGAGCACTGCCTTCACACGGCAGGGGTCACTGGTTCGATCCCAGTACCGCCCACCAAAGAATTCAAGGGCCTGCGTCTCACGACGCAGGCCCTTTTCGTTTTGCGCGCCGCATTCGTCATTGCTCACGTCCGAGAGGCAATCGCACGGGGCCGGCACGATCCCCACGCACGCCATGCACGCACCGGACCGCCGTTGCGTGCCGTCATCGCCATCGGATGACATGACGGAATGTCCAGATGTAATAAACGGTAACGAATTCGTAACATTGAATGGATACCGGCTGCCTAGAATCCACCGACAATAGTAGCCGGCCGAGCGGCACCGGCCGCCACATCCAATCAAGACGAAACGGGAATCCGGAACGCGCATTGCGCGGCTGGCTTACACCGTCGCAATACACCCATGACACTGCCGAATTCACATACCTTGTGGTTGACAGGCCTGAGTGGCGCAGGCAAGTCCACGCTCTCGCGCGAAATCGCCGCACACTTGCGCACGCAGAACATGCCCATCTGCATTCTCGACGGCGACGAACTGCGCTCGGGCGTCTCCCACGATCTCGGATTCCGGCGCGACGATCGCGCCGAAAACTGCCGGCGCACCGCCGAAATCGCCAAACTGCTGAACAGTCAGGGAATCACGGTGATCGTCGCACTGATTTCCCCGTATGCCGCCGACCGGGAACTGGCCCGGGAAACCATCGGCGACGCGCGCTTCGTCGAAATCTATCTGAAGACCGATATCGAGACCTGCTCCGCGCGCGATCCGAAGCATCTGTACGCGAAGGCCATCACGGGCCAGACGCGCCAGTTCACCGGCATCTCCGATCCGTACGAGGCGCCCGTCGCGCCGGATCTCGTCGTCGAAACCGGCACGATGTCCATCTCCGCGTGCGTCGCGCGCATCATCGAGTTCGATCAACAGCGTTTCGACTACGCCTGATCGAAGCACCGCGTTCGATCACCTCACCCGCCCGACCCGTTCCGCGGTCGCATCGAACGCGCGCTTCGCCTTGTCGACGATCTCGTCGACCTCCCCCTCGCGAATCACGAGCGGCGGCGACAGCAGCATCCGGTCGCCGGTCGCGCGCATGATCAGGTTCCCGTTGAAGCAGAAATCGCGGCAGATCGTGCCAATATCGACGCTGCCATCGAACCGCTCGCGCCGCTCACGATCGCGCGCGAGCTGGACGCCCGCGACGAGCCCTGCCCCGGCAATCTCCCCGACGATCGGATGATCGGCGAGCGCGCCGCGCAGCCGGCGCTGGAAATACGGCCCGATGTCGTGCTTCACGCGCTCGACGATCCCTTCGTCGCGCAGCAGCTTCAGGTTCGCGACCGCCACCGCCGCCGCGACCGGATGGCCCGAGTACGTGAGGCCGTGATTGAATTCGCCGTGGTCGATGATCGGGCGCGCGATACGCTCGTGAATGCCGACCGCGCCCATCGGCACGTAACCCGACGTGAGCCCCTTGGCCATCGTGATCAGGTCCGGCTCGAAACCGAAATGCTGATGCGCGAACCATTCGCCGGTGCGGCCGAAGCCGCCGATCACTTCGTCGGCGACGAGCAGGATGTCGTACTTGCGGCAGATCCGCTGGATTTCCGGCCAGTACGTCGACGGCGGGAAGATCACGCCGCCCGCGCCCTGGAACGGCTCGCCGATGAACGCGGCGACGTTCTCCGCGCCGAGTTCGAGGATCGTCGCTTCGAGCTGCTGCGCACGCGCGAGGCCGAATGCTTCGGGCGTCTCGCCGGCTTGCGCTTCGTCGAAGAAGTACGGTTGATCGATGTGCACGACGTGCTCGACCTTCGACGGCATCTGCTCGTGCATGTAGCCCATCCCGCCGAGCGTGCCGCCGGCGATGGTCGAGCCGTGGTAGCCGTTCTTGCGCGAGATCACGTATTTCTTCTGCGGCTGGCCCTGCACGCGCCAGTACTGATGCACGAGGCGCAGCACGGTGTCGTTGCCTTCCGAGCCGCTGTTGCAATAGAAGAAGTGGTTGAAGCCCGCGGGCGTCACCTCGGCCAGCAGCGCCGACAGCTCGATCACCGGCGGGTGCGTGGTCTTGAAGAACGTGTTGTAGAACGGCAGTTCCTGCAGCTGGCGATACGCGGCGTCGGCGAGTTCCTGGCGGCCGTAGCCGACGTTCACGCACCAGAGGCCGGCCATCCCGTCGATGACTTTGTTGCCGTCCGAGTCCCACAGATACACCCCGTCGGCCTTCACGATCACGCGGCTGCCCGCGCGGTTCAACGCGCCCATGTCCGAGAACGGGTGGATGTGATGCGCGGCGTCGAGCGCGCGGTATTCGGCGGTCGTGCGCGC
>NZ_JBQEON010000020.1:0-130762 GCF_052045245.1 Burkholderia sp. 22313 | reverse complement strand
CCCTGCGGGCGGAAAGGCACGTTCGCAAGCCCGTTATTAGCGTGAACAGGCCCTAGCCTGCCGATCGAATGCGCGGCGGCATCCCTGCGCCGCCGCGATCCGGCTCACCCGGCCGCCACCCTCACCGCGCGATCGCGCAGCGTTTCCGACGGCCGCTTGCCGAACAGCCGCCGGTAGTCGGTCGCGAACTGGCTCAGGTGCCAGAAGCCCCACGCCTCCGCGACGTCCTGCACCGACCCCGCCGCGCGCCCGCACAGGTCGCGCCGCGCGCCATTGAGCCGCAGCGTGCGCAGATAGGTCGCGGGCGCCATGCCGAGCACATCCTGGAAGCAGTACTGCAGCGTGCGCCGGCTCACGAGCAGCTGCTCGCACAGCTCGGGCACGCCGACCGGGCGCGTGCGGTGCGCGAGCACGTATTCGCGCGCCTGCTCGACGATCCAGCGCCGGGTCGACGGCGCGCCGCCGGCACCGTCGTCCGCCGGTTGCGCGCAGGCGTCGAACAGCGCGGCCAGCACCTCGGCCTGCAGGTCGTCGCGCTGCGCGTCGGGCAGCGGCCCGCCCAGGGTCGCCGCGCCGTCGAGCCGCCGGCCGAGCAATGCGCACAAGCGCGCGAGCCGCGACTCGCCGACCTGGATCACGCGCTGCGTGAACAGCCGCTCGTCCAGCGCACGGCGCTCGACTTGCTCCGCGTAGCGGCGCAGCACGTCGCCGCGCACGACCACCCCGTAGATCGAGAATTGCGCGGGCGTCAGCAATTCGAATTCGACGTTGCCGGGCCGGAACGCGAGCGCGCCGCGGCCAATCTGGCACGCATCGACGCGCGCGGTGCCGTCGCTCGCGAGCGGGATGCCGAACCAGTACGCATCGCCGCGCACCTCGCACGCCTGGCGCAGCAGGTGGCTGGTCGACTCGCGAAACAGCTTCATCGTGTCGAGCGGCAGCTCGGTCAGCGTGCCGACGAAGCGGCCGGCCGCGAGCTGGTCGTAGGTCTGCCGCCAGCCGATCAGGTTGCGCGCCTGCTCGTCCGCATCATGGGCGACGCTGACCACGGCCTGGCCGGCCGGCGCGTCGTCACCCTGCGCGCTGCGCCGCGTGTCCTCGGCCGTCGGCTCGTCCATGCACTCCACTCGTTGCTCCATCGTGTTCTCCTCACCTGCCCGGGACCGCGTCCATCACGCAAATCCCGTGCCGAACCGCGCGGCCCGGCGATCAGCCCGTCATTCCACGCGGTGTGGGCGAAACGCGCCATGCGGGCGCACCCGGAGACGGCGTGCCGCGCACCGCGCGAGTGCGGAATGCACGCCGCCGACGGCCAACGCGCCACGCGTCGCGCGCTGCCTGCTACGCGCCCGACCGCAACCGCACGACTCGCGTGCCGCAATTGCCGTACGCCTGCGCGACCGCGAGTTCGACGATCGGGCTGCCGGCCGGCCAGGGCACCGCGTCCGCGTCCGGCAGATCGATGCGCAACGTCGCGCGTCCGTTGATCCGGTAGCGGATGCCGCGCACGAAATCGACGAACAGCAGCCCGACGCCGCAGCCGTCGCACGCACGCGCATCGATCCGGTCGCCGTCGCCACGCATCGGCAGCGCGAAGCGCAGCGTCTTCGTGTCGATCACGCGCACGACCGGCAGCAGATCGCCGCTCGCATCGCGGATGCTCGGCACGATGTCGCAGGTCACGCGCGCCGGTCCGCCGTTCGCCGTGCCGACGAACATGAACGGCTGCGATTCGACGAACTGGCGCACGCCGATACTGAGCCGCGTCGTCACGACCTCGCTCATCCGCTCGGCTTCGTCGGCGACGCCGAACCGGTGATGCGCGTCGAGCTCGCCCGCGTGGAACACCGGGTGGCGCGAAAAGGATCGTGGCGGTTCTGTCATGCGGGTTGTCCATCGCGCGCGCCGGTGTCGTTGCCGACGCCGCGTATCGAATGTCGAAAGGCGAAAGCGGTGAAGTGCCAGATCAACGGTCGTCGGTGCAACGCATCGGTGCGGGCACCGCGCGACGGCCGGACAGGCACCGCCGCGCGTTGAATCCCCGACGGCCATCCCGTGCCGGGCGCGTCGCCGTCCGGAACCGGCCGTCCGCAACCGGCCGTCCGCACCGGGCGGCGTTGCACTGCCGCCCGGCCGGCGCCGGCACTTCGCCCGTTGCTCCGGCGCTCAGAAGAACCCGAGCGCCTCGGCCTGGTAGCTGACCAGCAGGCACTTCGTCTGCTGATAGTTCGACAGTGCCATCTTGTGCGTCTCGCGACCGATGCCCGACTGCTTGTAGCCGCCGAACGCCGCGTGCGCCGGATACAGGTGATAGCAGTTGGTCCACACGCGGCCGGCCTCGACCTCGCGGCCCA
This sequence comes from Burkholderia sp. 22313, assembly GCF_052045245.1. Lineage (NCBI taxonomy): Bacteria > Pseudomonadati > Pseudomonadota > Betaproteobacteria > Burkholderiales > Burkholderiaceae > Burkholderia > Burkholderia sp. 22313. The sequence continues at coordinate 128,408 of NZ_JBQEON010000020.1, read as the reverse complement.
TCCGGTACGCGCGCGTGCCGTTGCGCGTCCACACGCCCGCGCCGAGCCCGTAGAACGTGTCGTTCGCGAGTTCGATCGCTTCCTGCTCGTCCTTGAACGTCATCACCGACGCGACCGGCCCGAAGATCTCTTCCTGGAACACGCGCATCTTGTTGTTGCCGAGCAGCATCGTCGGCTTCACGTAGTAGCCCGTGCCGAGGTCGGCGGCCGGCGCCGTGCGCTCGCCGCCCGTCAGGCATTGCGCGCCTTCGTCGCGGCCGATGTCGATGTACGACAGGATCTTGTCGAGTTGCTGCTGCGACGCCTGCGCGCCGATCATCGTCTGCAGGTCGAGCGGGTGGCCGGCCTTGATGCGCTCGACGCGCGCGACCGCCTTCTCGATGAAGCGTTCGTAGATCGATTCCTGGATCAGGATCCGCGACGGGCACGTGCACACTTCGCCCTGGTTCAGCGCGAACATCGCGAGCCCTTCGAGCGCCTTGTCGAGGAATGCGTCGTCCTGGTCGAGCACGTCGGCGAAGAAGATGTTCGGGCTCTTGCCGCCGAGTTCGACCGTCGACGGGATCAGGCTGTCGGCCGCCGCATGCAGGATGTGCTTGCCGACCGGCGTCGAGCCGGTGAACGCGATCTTCGCGATCCGCTTGCTGGTCGCGAGCGCCTCGCCCGCTTCCTTGCCGAAGCCGCTGACGATGTTGATCGTGCCGGCCGGAAACAGGTCGCCGATCAGCTCCATCAGCACCAGCACCGACGCGGGCGTCTGCTCGGCCGGCTTCATCACGATGCAGCAGCCGGCCGCGAGCGCCGGCGCGAGCTTCCATGCGGCCATCAGCAGCGGGAAGTTCCACGGGATGATCTGGCCGACGACGCCAAGCGGCTCGTGGAAGTGATACGCGACGGTGTTGTCGTCGATCTCGGAGATGCCGCCTTCCTGCGCGCGAATGCAGCCCGCGAAATAGCGGAAGTGGTCGACCGCGAGCGGCAGGTCGGCTGCCATCGTTTCGCGCAACGGCTTGCCGTTGTCGATCGTCTCGGCAACCGCGAGCAGCTTCAGGTTCTTTTCCATCCGGTCGGCGGCGGCGAGCAGCAGGTTCGCGCGCTCGGCGACCGACGTCTTGCCCCACTTGCGGCGCGCGGCGTGCGCGGCATCGAGCGCGAGCTCGATGTCGTCCGCGCTCGAGCGCGGCACACGGCAAAACGGCTTGCCGTTGATCGGCGACACGTTCTCGAAATAGTCGCCCTTCACCGGCGGAACCCACTTGCCGCCGATGTAGTTGTCGTACTGCTGACGATACGGATATTCGACGTCGAGGCCCAGTTGCTTCAGGTCAAACGGGTTCATACATGTCTCCTGTTCATCGTGCTTGTGTGAATGCAGCGCCGGTTGGATCGCGCTGCACGATTTACGCAACATGCGTGCCAAACCGCGCGCAAACGGAACAGGAGCGGTGCGTCCGGCCGCCCGCCGGGGGCCGTGCCGGCGCACCCGAAACGAGTGTGACGATTTTGAACACCGCGGCGGTACAGCGGCGCGCCGGGTGTTCGGATTTTCAACAGCGCATCCGTGCACGTGTCGTGGTGTGCCACAGGTGCGGCGTGGCATGTCGCTTGCATGCGGAATGCGAATCCGCACGCATCGGCCACGCGCCGACCGACCCCATGAACGACCCCGGCCCCCTCGGCGACGATGCCGTCGCATTCATCCGCGAACAGGCATTCGTGATCGTCGCGACCGCGAACGCGGCGGGCGACAGCGACTGCTCGTATCGCGGCCGGCAGCCGCGCGCGGACGGTTCGTTCGACCCGCTCGTCGACCTGCCCGATCGCCGCACGCTCGTGCTGCCCGACTTCGCGGGCAACAACCTGTTCAACACGATCGGCAACCTGCTGGTGAATCCGGCGATCGCGCTGCTGTTCGTCGATTTCATCGGGCAGACGACTTGGCTCGTGCAAGGTCATGCGACGATCGACGAAGACGCGGGACGACACGCGCACCTGTGGCCGGATGCGCGGCGCTACGTGATCGTCGAGGTAACAAGCGCGCACGCGCGCGCGGATGCGGCACTGCCGCCGCTCGTGCTGGCGTGACGCCACCGGCTCACCGGCCGCTCACCGTCCGTTTGCATCGGCACACGCCGGTGCTTCGTTCCGGTGCCGTGCCGGCGCTTCGCCATGCGGCTGCTCGTCTTCCCCGCCGTGCGTTTCTGGGAGCGCACCCGCCGGCCGCGCCCCCAGAAACGCGAACACCACACCCGCACAAAGCACGGTGACGACCGCGAGCCCGATCAGCAGCCGATCGAACGCGTACGTATAACTCGCAAGCAGCGCGGCGCGATCGACGCCCGGCAACACGGCCGCCGCGCCGGCGAGGTCGCCGGTCGCGAGCCGTGCAGCGGCCCGCAGCGCCGCGTTGGACGTCCGCGTCGCCGCGGCCTGCTGCAAATCGGCGTGCGCGAGCGTCGCCAGCACCGCGCCGACGATCGCGAGCGCGATCCCCTCGCCCGCCACGCGCGTCGTGCTGAAGATCCCCGTCGCCATCCCCGCGCGCTCCTTCGGCACGACGCTGACCGACAACCCGTCCATCAACCCCCACGGCATGCCGGCCCCGACGCCGATCGCGAGCATCGGCGCGATCGCCGCCGGCCCCGCGCCGCTGCGCAACGCGACGCCCAGCCACACGAGGCCCGCCGCCGCCAGCAGAAGCCCGAGGCCGGAGATCACGCCGGCCGACAGCCAACGCGTGAGGATCGCCGCGACGAACGGCACGACGAGCATCGGCGCGGAGATCGCGAGCATCAGCCCGCCCGCGTCGATTTCGCTGAAGCCGTCGATGCCGATGAAGCGCAGCGGCAACACGACGAGCAGCACGATGTAGCAGCAGCAAGTCGACACCGGCAGCACCTGCACGCCGACGAAGCGCGGAATCCGGAACAGCGACAGGTCGAGCATCGGTCGCGCGACACGCGTCTCGATCGCGACGAACGCGCACGCGCCGAGTGCCGCGCCGGCCAGCAGCGCGACGACGAGCGGATGCATCCAGCCGCGCGCGGGCGCTTCGATCACGCCGAACGTGAACAGCGTGAGCGCGGCGGTGAAGGCCGCGGTGCCGGGCCAGTCGAGCCCCGTCGCATGCGGATCGCGCGACTCGTGCATGCGCGGCAGGCCGAACCCGAGCGACAGCACGCCGGCCACGACGCCCGTCACGAAGATCGCGCGCCAGCCGTCGTGTGCGATCAGCCAGCCGGCGAGCACGGGGCCGAACGCGAGCCCGATCCCGAACGTCGTGCCGAGCAGGCTGAACGCGCGGGTGCGCGCCGCGCCGTCGAACTCCTGCGCGAGCGCGGCCGTGCCGCCCGCGAGCGCCGCGGCCGCCGCGAGCCCCTGCGCGGCGCGCAGCAGGTCGACCGCGAGCATCGATGGCGCGAACGCAAGGGCGGCCGACATCAGCGTGAAGCCGCCGACGCCGATCGCGAACACGCGCTTGCGGCCGAACTGATCAGCCAGCGCGCCCGCCGCCATCAGGAAACTGCCGAACGCGAGCATGAACGCGTTGGTGATCCAGTTCATCGCGACCGGCCCGCCGTGCAGGTCGCGGCCAATTGCGGGCGTCGCGACCGCGCCGCCGGAAAACGACAGCGGCAGCGCGACGGCGGCCATGCAGACGGCAGCCAGCACCCACGCGCGCCGGCGCGCCGCCCTCGCTGAATCGGCTGAAAACGGGTGATCCATCATCGCTCCTCGAAAAGCCGGCGCGGATGCGCCTTCAGAGCGATCAAAGATAAATCCGATTCAATCCGCGAAAAACCACGTGAGACTCCGCATATAACGGACTAAAATTCTTCAATCTGCCGCTTCGCGCCCGCTCCCCGCCTACCTCGATGGAAAACCTGAACGGCATCGCCGCGTTCGTCCGCACCGCCGAAGCGTTGAGCTTCGTCGCGGCAGGCCGCGCGCTCGGCATCTCGGCGTCGGCGGTCGGCAAGACGATCGCGCGGCTCGAGCAGTCGCTCGGCGTGCGCCTGTTCAACCGCACGACGCGACGCGTCACGCTGACCGACGAAGGGCGTCACTTCTACGAACGCTGCCAGCGGATCCTCGAGGATTTTCGCGATGCGGAAGCGACCGTGACGGCCTCCGCGCAGCGCCCGCGCGGCAAGCTGCGCGTGAGCCTGCCGGTGATCGGCTACCGCTTCCTGCTGCCGGTGCTGCCCGAATTCAGGCAGCGCTACCCGGACGTCGAACTCGATCTGGATTTCAACGACCGAATGGTCGATGTGGTCGAAGGCGGCTTCGATGCCGTGATCCGCAGCGGCCCGCTGTCGGATTCGAGCCTGATGTCGCGCCGGCTCGGCCCGTTCGCGTTCGTGCTGTGCGCGACGCCTGCGTATCTCGCGCAGGCCGGCACGCCGTGGGCGCCGCACGATCTCGAAGCGCACGATTGCGTGCGCTACTGCTTCCCGACCACCGGCAAGCTGCAGGACTGGGCGCTCGCCGCCGACGACGGCACGCCGCCGAAGCTGCGCACCGCCATGACCTGCAACAACATGGAGGCGCTGCGCGGCGCGGTCATGGCGGGGCTCGGCATCGGCTACATGCCCGACTTCCTCGCGCGCGACGCGCTGGAGCGCGGCGCGCTCGCGACCGTGCTCGACGACTACCGGATCGCGCCGGGGCAATTCTCGATCGTGTGGCCGTCGAGCCGGCAGCTGTCGCCGAAGCTGCGCGTGTTCGTCGACTTCCTGTGCGAGCGGTTGTTCAAATAGCCAAACGGCGCCCCATCGCACCGTCACGTCACGCCGATCCGCTCCGCTTCCTGCTGCGGCAACAGCGCATCGCTGTCGTCCTTCAGCCCGACGCCCGTGAGCCCGAGCCGGCGCGCATGCGTCATCAGGTAATGCAGCTTGTGCGCGGCGGCGGCATGCGGCAGCCCTTCGGGCCGCACGTTCGAGATGCAGTTGCGCAGCGCGTCGTGGCAGCCGACCTTCGGCGCCCAGGTGAGATACACGCCGAGACTGTCCGGCGAACTGAGCCCCGGCCGTTCGCCGATCAGCATCGCGACGACCTGCGCGCGCAGCAACTCGCCGATCTCGTCGCCGAGCGCGACGCGCGCCTGCGTCGCGACCACCACCGGCCCGATCCGCCAGCCGTCCGCGTCGAGCCGCGGGCACACGGCCTGCAGCAGCGGCAGCGCCTGCTTCGCGGCCGCGAACGCCGACAACCCGTCGCCGACCACGAACACGACGTCCGGCGCATCGTCGAGCGCCGCGCCGTAGCCGGCGAGCAGCGCGCGCCCGTCGTCGGACAGCTTGCGGCCGAGGTCCGGCCGGCGCAGGTAATGCTGGCGATCGGGCGCCGCACTCTGCACGCCGAGCGTCGCGAAGCCGGCCGCGTCGATCTCGCGGCGCAGCGCGTCGGAATCGAGCGGCTGGTGCACGGCGTCGCGCGCCTGCGCGTGCGACAGGTTGAACGCGAGCAGCGGCGCGGTCGGCAGGCTGTTGCCCGCACGGCCGAGCGCGATCCGCGCGTTCGTGAACGACTTCAGCTGCGCCCACGGATTCTTTTCGACGGCGTCGCTCATGCGGAAATCCCCATCCAGTCGTTCGCCCCCGCGAGCAGCGGCACGCGCGCGCTGGCGGCACGCAGCGCGCCGTGCGCGTCGGCGATCTCCATCGTCTCCAGCCATTCCTCGAACTCGGGCGCGCGGCGCAGGCCGAGCACCTCGCGCACGTAGAGCTGGTCGTGAAACGACGTGCTCTGGTAGTTCAGCATCACGTCGTCCGCGCCCGGAATCCCCATGATGAAGTTGATGCCGGCCGCGCCGAGCAGCGTCAGCAGCGTGTCCATGTCGTCCTGGTCGGCTTCCGCGTGATTCGTGTAGCAGATGTCGCAGCCCATCGGCACGCCGAGCAGCTTGCCGCAGAAGTGATCCTCGAGCCCCGCGCGGATGATCTGCTTGCCGTCGTACAGGTATTCCGGCCCGATGAAGCCGACCACCGTGTTCACGAGGAACGGATCGAACTTGCGCGCGACCGCATACGCGCGCACTTCGCAGGTCTGCTGGTCGACGCCGAAATGCGCATTCGCCGACAGCGCGCTGCCCTGGCCCGTCTCGAAGTACATCAGATTGTTGCCGACGGTGCCGCGCTTGAGCGACAACGCGGCCTCGCGCGCCTCGCCGAGCAGCGCGAGCGAGATCCCGAAGCTCGCGTTCGCCTTCTCCGTGCCGGCGATCGACTGGAACACCAGGTCGACCGGCGCGCCCTTCTCGATCGCGGCGATCGTGTTGGTCACGTGCGTGAGCACGCACGACTGCGTCGGCACGCCATGGCGTTCGCGGAACCCGTCGATCATCGCGAGCAGCTTCACGATCGCCGCGAGGCTGTCGGTCGCCGGGTTGATGCCGATCATCGCGTCGCCGCAGCCGTACATCAGCCCGTCGAGCATCGACGCGGCGATGCCTTTCACGTCGTCGGTCGGGTGGTTCGGCTGCAGCCGCACCGACATCCGGCCGGCCAGCCCGACCGTGTTGCGAAAGCGCGTGACGACGCGGCGTTTGCGCGCCGCCGCGATCAGGTCCTGGTTGCGCATCAGCTTCGACACCGCCGCGACCATCTCGGGCGTGAGGCCCGGCGCGATCCGTTCGAGCGCGGCGCCGTCGGCCGCCGGCGACAGCAGCCAGTTGCGGAAATCGCCGACGGTGAGGTGCGAGATTTCCGTGAACGCGGCCGCGTCGTGATCGTCGAGGATCAGGCGCGTGACCTCGTCGTGCTCGTACGGAATCACCGCTTCGTTCAGGAACGCCTTCAGCGGCACGCCCGCGAGCGCGATCTTCGCGGCGACGCGCTCCTCCTCGCTCGCCGCCGCGACGCCGGCGAGCTGGTCGCCGGAGCGCAGCGGGCTCGCCTTCGCGAGCAGCGTCTTCAGGTCCGCGAAACGGTACGTGCGCGGGCCGATCGTCTCGGTATAGGACATCGTTCGAGTCTCCTTGCCAGTCCTTGCCCATCCTTGCCGGACGGCGACGGTGCGCCCGTTCGACGGGGCGCGCCGGATGCCGTCACGAACGGCCTTGCAGGTTCGCCAGCGTCACTCCTCGAGCAGCACGTCGCCCGGCGCGCTCGCGCGCTGCGAACGGGTCGCGAGGAAGTACGCGTAGCCGAGCGCGAGGAACGCGACGAACACCATCGCCACCAGCCCGTTGAAGACCACCATCGTCCCGAGGCAAATCAGGGCCGCAACGATCGCGAATGCCGGGAAGAACGGGTACAGCGGCGCGCGGAACGGCCGCTCCAGGTTCGGCTGCGAGCGGCGCAGCTTGAACAGCGCCGCCATGCTTACGATATACATCACGATCGCGCCGAACACCGACATCGTCACGATGTTCGCGGTGAGCGTCTGGCCGCCGAACTGGATCAGCTCGTCGCTGTAGATCGCGGCGATCCCGACCACGCCGCCCGCGAGAATCGCGCGGTGCGGCGTCTTGAAGCGCGGATGCACCTTGCCGAGCCATTCCGGCAGGTAGCCTTCGCGCGCCAGCGCGAAGATCTGGCGCGAATAGCCGAGGATGATCCCGTGGAACGACGCGACGAGCCCGAACAGCCCGAGCCACACGAGCATGTGCATCCAGCCGCTGTTCGAGCCGACGATGTATTTCATCGCCTGCGGCAGCGGGTCGTTGATGTTCGCGAGCTTGGTCCAGTCGCCCGCGCCGCCGGCGAACACCATCACGCCGACCGCCAGCGTGACGAGCGTCAGGATCCCGGCCACGTAGGCGATCGGGATCGAGCGCTTCGGGTTCTTCGCTTCCTCGGCGGCCATCGCGACGCCTTCGATCGCGAGGAAGAACCAGATCGCGAACGGAATCGCCGCGAACATCCCGTGGAATGCGCCGACGCTGAAGTGATCGGCGCCCGACCAGCCGCCCTTCATGAAGTTGCTCCACGCGAAGCCCGGCGACACGACGCCCATGAACACCAGCAGCTCGAAGATCGCGAACAGCGTGACGACCAGCTCGAACGTCGCGGCGATCTGCACGCCGACGATGTTCAGCGCCATGAACACGAGATACGCGCCCATCGCGGCGTTTTTCGGTTCGAGCCCCGGAAACTGCACGTGCAGGTACGCGCCGATCGCGAGCGCGATCGCGGGCGGCGCGAACACGAACTCGACGAGGGTCGCGGCGCCGGCGAGGTAGCCGCCCGCCGGGCCGAACGCACGGCGCGCATACGCGAACGGGCCGCCCGCATGCGGGATCGACGTCGTCAGTTCGGTGAAGCTGAAGATGAAGGTGGTGTACATCGCCGCGACGAACAGCGCGGTGACCACGAAACCCAGCGTGCCGGCGCTCGCCCAGCCGTAGCTCCAGCCGAAGTATTCGCCGGAAATCACGAGGCCGACCGCGATGCCCCACAGCTGCCAGGTCCCGAGCGTCTGCTGCAGCGCGGGCTGGCCGGACGACTTGGCGCCGGCGGCGGGCCGGCCATTCGACTCTGCTTTCATCGGATTCTCCTGAAAGGCGCCAGCCTGCCGGCCCGCGCAACTGAGAATCGATGCTAGAGAGTCATTAAACGACGTGTTATCGAAATTCGGCAAAGATGGCGGCGGACGTTTCGCCGATGGCAACGCCGAAGGCGGTCTGCGGTCTGCGTCTGCGGTCTGCGCGCGGTCGCCGTGCGCGGGCCCGCCGGCCGCNCGAGGCGGCCGGCGGGCCGACGCCTTGCCGGCGCCTACTGACCGCCGCCGCGCTGGTTGAACCAGCGGTCGAGCAGCTTGCCGGCCGCCTCGCGGCCGCCGAGGCCGAACGACAGTGCAACCGCCACCGCGATCGCGCCGAGCACGAGGCCGAATGCGAGCTGGACGATCTCGTTCGCGATGCCCATCGCGCGCAGCCCCATCGCGAACACGAGCCCGAGGATCGCGAATTGCGCGATCCGTGCGAACAGCACGCTGTGTTCGCGGTCGGCCTGCTCGATCACGCGGCGCGCGAGGCCCGCGAGCCACACGCCGATCACGAGGATCACGCCGCCCATCAGCACATGGCCGCCGAATTCGATGAACAGCGTGACGACGTCGCGCACCTGCGTGAAACCGAGCCGGTTCGCGGCCTCGACCGACGCGAACAGCATCGCGAAGAACACGATCAGCCGCGCGACCAGCACCGACGGCTGCAGGATCCCCGAGAACACGCGCTCGACGCCGAGCACGGCCGGCAGCCCGTCGACGCCGGCGGCTTCCAGCAGCTTCTGCGCGAGCGACGCGACGAAGCGCGCGAAATAGAACGTGACGAGCACGATCACGATCGCCGCGACGATGTCCGGCACCGCGCCGAGGAACTGGTTCAGCATGTTGGTGGCGGGAATCGAGATCGCGTCGATCTTCAGCGCATCGAGCGCGGAAATCAGCGTCGGCACGAACACGAACACGTAGACGATCGTGCCGACCAGGCTCGACACGCGCACCGGCGTCGGGCTGTCCAGGCGCGCGGTGAGACGGTCGGCGCCGGCGGCGACCAGCAGGTTCGTCACGAGGCCGCGCAGCACGCGCGCGACGATCCAGCCGACGAAGCCGATCACCGCGGCCGCGAACAGGTTCGGCACGATCGCGAGCAGCTTGTCGACCATCCCCTGCACCGGCGACAGCAGGCCGGACAGCGCGAACGACCCGAGGATCGCCGGCAGGAACATCAGGATCACGAGCCAGAACAGCACGTCGCCGAGATAGCCGCTCATCGGCTGCATGCCGGCGCTTTCGGACAGCTTGTCGTCGACCTTGGTCGCCTTCAGCGCGCGGTTCGCGAGGCTGCGCAACAGCGACGCGATGAGCCACGCGATCAGCGTCAGCGCCGCGCCGCCGATCAGGTTCGGCAGGTAGTTGACGATGTGCGTGACCAGCAGCGAGAACGGATTGGAGACCGCGTACAGGTTGAGCACGTTGAAGATGCCCACCGCGGTGACGAGCAGCACGAGCCAGAACAGCCCGCCGGCGATGATCCGCTCGACGCACGCGCCCTGGCCGGTGCTTTCGTTGATCCGCTGATCGACCTTCAGCGCGTTGAGCAGCCGGAGCGCGCCGGCCCGCACCACCACGGCGATCAGCCAGCCGATCACCAGGATGCCGATCGCCCCGGCGATCTTGGGCAGGTATCCGCCTAGCGTGGTCTGCAGCGACGTGATGAAGCTGGAAGCATCCATTTCTTCTTCTCCCGAAAACGTGGCGTTGCGATTGAACATCGACGAACTACCTGCGTACTTCGAAAACCGTGCGTTGCCGTGGAGCAACTTACCCGAGAAAAATGACGCGATCACCCGATTTCACCGTCTTTAACTTTAGACATGAATCGGCGGGGACGAGACCCAATTTCGGCGAAATAAAAAGGGGCTGATCTGTGAGCCCTATCGGAGCCCTACGCTTCTCCGCAAGATTGACCCATTGGCGGCGTGCTACCGTGACGTCGATTCCTGCCGGGGGCACACGCATGACGGTCGACACGAAAGCCGAAGCGCCCCCCCGAGGGGGTCGTCCCCCAAGGGGACTTCCTTCGGGGCGGAAAACCGGGGGACGGCCCGGCGTTTTCTCGAGCGAGGAGAGGAAGACATGTTCAAGCATGAGGTCGAAATCCGGCGGCTGCCGGAACTGCGCGGTTACGCGGTCGCGCATACGGGCGCGTATCTGAAGGTCGGCGACGCGTTCGAGCAGATCGGCGCGTGGGTCGGCCAGCATGGGCTGATCGGCCCGGGCGCGAAGATGATCGGGATTTTCTACGACGATCCGGACGCAACGCCCGAAGCGCAGTTGCGCGCGAAGGCGTGCTTCGTGCCGGCCGGCAACGCGCCGGACGTCGAGCCGGCGCCACCGGTCGAGCGCATGACGATCGCAGGTGGCGAGTATGCGGTGTTGCTGCACACCGGGCCGTATGCCGACCTGAAGACGGCCTATCAGTGGCTGTACGGCGACTGGCTGCGTCACGCCGGCCGTGAAGCCGCGGATGCGCCGCCATTCGAGCTGTATCTGAATACGCCGATGGATGCGGCGCCGGCCGACTTGCGCACCGAGATTCATTTGCCACTGCGTTGAGCGGCGGGTCGGGGCTTGGGGACTCAAGACTCAGAACCCAGGACTCAGGCATTCAGACACGAACCAGCACACCGCGCGACGCGACGCCCGTTGCAGGCCCCCTGTCGTCGCCGAGATCGGCTCTCGCGCCGGCAACGAAGCCGGCGCTCGCCCCCTAAACGGCCTGCGTGCCGCAGCCCGGACAGAAGCGCGCGTCGGCAGCCAGCGCCGCGTGACACCTGCTGCACGCCTTGCCGCGCTGCGATGAACCGCACTGCGCGCAGAATCGCGCATCCGCCGCGTTGAGCGCGCCGCAGCCTGCGCACGCGAGCGGGCGCAGCGGCACGTGACCGCTCAGGCCGCCCGGCGCATCGGCCGACGGCTGCCAGCCCCAACCGTGACGGTCACGACCGCGCGCATCGTGGCCGCCGTGGCCTTCGCGACCCGACCCGCCGTGATGCCCACCTCCGTGGCCGCCACTGCCATGCCCGCCGCCGTGCCCACCACCGTGGCCGCCCAGGATCCGTTTCAGAAAGCGCATCGCCCGCGCCTCATCGCTTCGTCGCCGCGCCGTCGAACACCCCCGTCTTCGACAGCAGCCGCAACCCGTTGCCGACGACGATCAGGCTCGCGCCCGCGTCCGCGAACACGGCCATCCACATCGTGCCGAGCCCCGCGACCGTGAGGCCGAGGAACACGACCTTCACGCCGAGCGCGAAGCCGATGTTCTGCACCAGCACGCGGTGCGTCGCGCGCGACAGCCGCACGAACGCGGGAATCTTGCGCAGGTCGTCGTCCATCAGTGCGACGTCGGCCGTCTCGATCGCGGTGTCGGTGCCCATCGCGCCCATCGCGAAGCCGATGTCGGCGCGCGCGAGCGCCGGCGCATCGTTGATTCCGTCGCCGACCATCCCGACCGCGCCCGCGCCGCCCGCCGACAGCTCCTCGATTGCCGCGAGCTTGTCTTCGGGCAACTGGTTGCCGCGCGCGTCGTCGATGCCCGCCTGCTGCGCGATCGCCTGCGCGGTGTGCGGGTTGTCGCCGGTCAGCATCGCGGTGCGGATGCCGAGCGCGTGCAGGTCGGCGATCGCCGCACGGCTGGTGTCCTTGATCGTGTCGGCCACTGCAAAGAGGCCGAGCACGCGCGTGTCGTCGACCAGCATCACGACGCTCTTGCCCTGCCGCTCGAGCGCGTCGAGCTTCGCTTCCAGCGCCGGCGAGCAGCGTTCGAGCGCCTCGACGAGCCGGTGGTTGCCGAGCCAGTAGCGCGCGCCGTCGATCGTGCCGCGCACGCCGCGCCCGACGAGCGCTTCGAAGTCCTCTACATCGGCGAACGCTGCCGCTTGCCCATCGCGAGCCGCCGCGGCGATCGCCTGCGACACCGGGTGATCGGAGCGCGCCGCGAGGCTCGCGCCGAGATGACGCACGCGTGCGGCGTCGACGTCCGTCGCATGCACGTCGAAATCCGTCTGCACCGGCTTGCCATGCGTGATCGTGCCGGTCTTGTCGAGGGCGAGCCATGCGAGCTTGCGACCTTCTTCCAGATACACGCCGCCCTTCACGAGAATCCCGCGCCGCGCCGCGGCCGCGAGCCCGGACACGATCGTCACCGGCGTCGAGATCACCAGCGCGCACGGGCACGCGATCACGAGCAGCACGAGCGCACGGTAGATCCAGTCGTGCCACGCGCCGCCCATGACGAGCGGCGGCGCCACCGCGACCAGCAGCGCGATCGCGAACACGATCGGCGTATAGACGCGCGCGAACTGGTCGACGAAGCGCTGCGTCGGCGCCTTCGCGCCCTGCGCTTCCTCGACGGCGTGAATGATCCGCGCGAGCGTCGAATTGGCGGCAACCGCCGTCACGCGATAGTCGAACGAACCCGCTTCGTTGATCGTGCCCGCGTACACCGCGTCGCCTGCCGTCTTGTCGACCGGCAGGCTCTCGCCGGTAATCGGCGCCTGGTTCACCGTCGAGCGGCCCGCGACGACGTCGCCGTCCAGCCCGATCCGCTCGCCCGGCTTCACGCGCACGATTGCGCCGAGCGCGACCTGCGCGGCCTCGATCGTGCGCCACGTGCCGTCGGCGTCCTGCACGGTGGCCGTGTCCGGCGCGAGCCGCATCAGGCCCTGGATCGCGTTGCGTGCGCGATCGAGCGACTTCGCCTCGATCAGCTCGGCGATCGTGAACAACACCATCACCATCGCGGCTTCCGGCCACTGGCCGATCGCCATCGCGCCCGTCACCGCGATGCTCATCAACGCGTTGATGTTCAGGTTGCCGTTGCGGATCGCGATCCAGCCCTTCTTGTACGTGGTCAGCCCGCACGCGAGCACCGCCGCGAGCGCCAGCACCGCCGACAGCCACACAGGCAGGCCGGCCCAGCTCACGGCCTCGGACGCGACCGCGGCGACGCCGGCCAGCGCGAGCGGCCACCACGGCTTCGCGGGCGGCGGCGCGACGGACGTTGCCGGCGCATCGGCCGACGCGGCCTCGGGCGTCATCCCGAGCGAGCGGATCGCACTTTCGAGCGCCGGCTGCGCGCCCGGCACGTGCTCGACGGTCAGCATCCGCTGCATCAGGTTGAATTCGAGCGCCGACACCTGCTGCATCCCGCCGAGCTTCTTGCGGATCAGCGTTTCCTCGGTCGGGCAGTCCATCTGCATGATCCGGAATGCTGAACGCACGTGCCCCGACGCGATCGCCCGCGCGACCGGCAGCGGCGCGAGCGTCAGCGCGGCAGGCGCGCAGCAGTCGCCGGCCGCGTGGTCGTGGTCGTGGTCGTGACCCGCATGGTCATGCGCCGCGTGGTCATGCGAGCACGCCGTACCATGCACATGCCCGTCGCCGTGCGCGTGGCCGGCATGGTCGCCGTGGCCGCGATCGTGCCCCGCGTCGTGCGCGGCAGCGTGATCGTGGTCATGGTCGTGACCGCACCGATGCGGCTGCGCACCGCGTGCGGCCCTGTCGCCGTGCGCGTGCTCGCCGGCCGCCGGCGCCGCGTCGGCAACGGTCGCCGCCTGCGTGTCGCGCGCGTCGGCGCAGCAGGTCGCGGCGCCGTCGGCATGACGGTGTCGTGGGTCGGGGGTACGCTGCGCGTCGGTCATGACAACCTCCTTTTATGACTTGACGGTGTAGAGTTAACACCCTGAAGCCACTACAAGGTCAACCCTTACAACGGAGAAAGCATGAAGATCGGCGAACTGGCCAAGGCGGCCCGCTGCACGCCCGAAACGATCCGCTTCTACGAGAAGGAGGGCCTGATGCCGGATGCGGAGCGCACCGATTCGAACTACCGCCACTACACCGACGTGCACGTCGAACGGCTGCGCTTCATCCGCAACTGCCGTGCGCTCGACATGGCGCACGACGAAATCCGCGCGCTGCTGCAGCTCACCGACACGCCGGCCGACCCGTGCGATTCGATCAACGCGCTGCTCGACGAACACATCGGCCACGTCGATGCCCGCCTCGCCGAACTGACGCATCTGCGCGACCAGCTCACCGAATTGCGCCGCCAGTGCGTCGGCGAACATTCGGTCGAGGACTGCGGAATCGTGCACGGCCTCACGACGATGGAAACCGTCGCACCGGCCGCGAAGCGCTCGCACCTCGGCTGAAACCCTTGTGGAATATGATAGTCCGATAGATACTAGTTATATTCTTACTAGACATATTCAAACTATTCATGGCAGCAAGCCGTCCGTCTCCGCTCGCACTCGCGGTCCTCGCGACACTCACCGAAACGCCGATGCATCCGTACGGGATGCTGCAACAGCTGAAGGCGCGCGGCTACGACGAAGTCGTCAACGTGCGGCAGCGCACGAGCCTCTACCAGACGATCGACCGACTGCTGCGCGACGGGCTGATCGCCGTGCACGACACCGAGCGTGACGGTGCGTTTCCCGAGCGCACGCTGTACACGCTGACCGAGGCCGGACATACGGCCGGCCAGGCGTGGCTGCATGCGCTGCTCGCCGAGCCCACGCGCGAATTTCCGGCGTTCGGCGCCGGCCTCGCATTTCTGCCGCTGCTCGACGCCGACGATGCGCGCCAACAGCTCGAGCGCCGCATCGCCGCGCTCGAAGCCGAACGCGAACGTCTCGAGTCACTGCGCCACGCCGCGCAGAACGATCAGGTGCCGCGCCTGTTCCTGCTGCAGAACGAGCATGCGCTCGTGCTGCTCAACGCGGAGCTCGACTGGGCGCGCAGCGTAGTCGAACACCTGAAGATCGGCGCGCTGCGCTGGGTCGACGGCTGACACACGTCACCATCGGGGCGCCGCTCAAAGCACCTTGCCGGGATTGAGCAGGCCGGCAGGATCGAGCGCAGCCTTCAGGCGCCGCATCACGCTGATTTCGGCTTCGCTGCGCGTGTGGGCGAGATAGGGGCGTTTGAGCATGCCGATGCCGTGCTCCGCCGACACCGAGCCGCCCATCTCCCGGACCACCGCGTAGACGCAGCGATCGATCGCGTCGGCGTCCGCGTCGCGCATGCCGTCGAGCGATACGCCGATATGCACGTTGCCGTCGCCGACGTGGCCGAAGAACAGGCACACGATGTCGGGCCAGAGCGCGCGCAATGCGGCTTCGCAGCGCTCGGCGAACCGGCCGAGTTCGCCCGTCGGCAGGCTCACGTCGAAGTTCACCAGATGCGGCAGCGCATCGATTGCGAGGCCTTCGCGCAATGTCCACAAGTCGCGCGCCTGGCGCTCGGACGTCGCAAGCGCAGCATCGCCGACGAGCCCCGCGTCGATCGCATCCGCGAGGCCGTTTTCCAGCGCCTCGCGCGCATCGCCACCCGGCGCACTCGTCGCGCACTCGATCAGCACCGCGAAGCCGCCGTCGCCCGCGAACGGCGCGACGACGCCGGACGTATGGCGCGCCACGTAGTCGTAAAAGGCCGGCCACATCGCTTCGAAGCTGACGATCTCGGGCAGTGCGCGCAGGCGGTTCCACACCCCGACGACGGCGTCGTAGCCGTTCACGCGACAGAGCGCAGTGGCCGGTGCGGCCAGCTTCGGATGCAGCCGCAGTACGGCGCGCGTGACGACGCCGAGCGTGCCTTCGCTGCCGATGAACAGCTGCTTCAGGTCATAGCCCGCGTTGTTCTTCAGCATCCGGTTCATCGACGACACGACGGTGCCGTCGGCGAGCACGGCCTCGAGTCCGAGCACCTGCTCGCGCATCATGCCGTAGCGGATCGCGCGCGTGCCGCCCGCGTTGGTCGCGAGCATGCCGCCGATCTGGCACGAACCGCGTGCGCCAAGATCGACACCGAACGTGAAGCCCGCCGCGTCCGCGGCCTCCTGCACCGTCTGCAGCGGCGTCCCGGCGCGCACCGTCATCGTGCCCGCCGCCGCGTCGATCGACTCGACGCCGGCGAAACGCTCCATCGACAGCACGATCTCGCCGCCCAGCGCGACCGCGCCGCGCGCGAGCCCGGTGAGGCCGCCCTGCGGCACGACCGGCTGCCCGAGCCGCGTGCACAGCGCAAGCGTGCGCGACACGTCGTCGACGCTGCGCGGCCGCACCAGCGCGCGTGGCCGTACGCCGGCCGGCTCGTTGTACGCGGTGAAATAGCGCGGATCGATCTCGGCCGCCCGCATGACCAGCGTGTCGCCCAGGGCGGCGACGAGCGCCGCCTCGAGCGCGTCGTCCGCCGGCGCCGCCGCACCGTGGCCGCCGCTCGCGGCGGCCGTATCCAGGCTCTGCATCGTGCGCGCCCGCTTACTTGGTGGAGATGTCGACGTCGCCGAAGTACTTCTGGCCGAGCGACTTCACCGTGCCGTCCGCCTTCAGCTTGTCGATCGCCGCATCGAGCTTCGTCTTCAGTGCGTCGTCACCCTTGCGCAGGCCGAACGCGATCCCGCTGCCGAGAATCCTGTCATCGCGCACCGGCTGACCGACGAACGCGAAACCCTTGCCGTCCGGACGCGACAGGAAGCCGCGCTGGCCGGCCGGCGCGAGCACCAGCGTCGCGTCGAGGCGGCCCGCCACGAGATCCGCATACGCCTGGTTCTGATCCTGATACGCGACGATCGACACGCCCGCCGGCTCCCAGTGCGCCTTGGCGTAGGTTTCCTGGATCGATGCCTGCAGCACGCCGACGCGCTTGCCCTTCAGCGATTCCGGCGTCGGCAGCAGGCCGCTGCCGGTGCGCGCGATCAGTTGCGTCGGCACGCGATAGATGATCGTCGTGAAGTCGATTGCCTGGCGCCGCTGTTCGGTCGCGTTCATCGCCGAATTGATCGCATCGAACTTGCGGCCCTTCAGCGCGGGAATCAGCCCGTCGAACGACGTCTCGACCCACTTGCACGACAGCTTCGCGGTCTGGCAAACGGCATTGCCGACGTCGATATCGAAGCCCTGCAGGTCGCCGTTCGGTGCCTTCGACTCGAACGGCGGGTATTGCGCCTCGAGGCCGAAACGCAGCGTCTGGCCGTCGGCCAATGCCGCGCCCGAGCCGAACGCACACGCGAATGCGAGCGCGAGTTTCAGGGGGTGTGCATGCTTCATTGTGATCTCCTGGCGTGTCGACCGGCGCCGTGCGTCAGCACGTGCGACGGCCCCATTCGTGGCTTTCGACGCGACCAGCGCGTCGTGTGCTTGTGTGCGGGCCGCGCCCGCGCTTACAGCGAACGCAACCGCCGCGCGCCCTCGATCAGCGTCGCGTCGTCCTTCGAAAAACTGAGCCGGATCACGCCGGCATCGGCGCCGTCGGTGTAGAACGCCGACAGCGGAATCGTCGCGACGCGCGCATCGCGGATCAGGCGCAGCACAAAGTCGCTGTCGCGCTCGTCCGAGAAGTGCCGGAAGCGCGCGAGCATGAAGAACGAGCCTTCGCTCGGCAGCAGCTCGAAGCGCGAATCGGCCAGCTCGCGCGCGAGCAGGTCGCGCTTGGCCTGGTAGAACGCCGACAGGCCGAGATAGCTTTCCGGCCGCGCGAGGATCTCCGCGAACGCGACCTGCATCGGCGTATCCGCCGAGAACACCATGAACTGGTGCACCTTGCGGATCTCGGCCATCAGTTCGGCCGGCGCGAGGCAATGGCCGACTCGCCAGCCCGTCACGTGGAACGACTTGCCGAACGACGACACGATCACGCTGCGCTCGGCCAGCGCGCGGTGACGCGCGACGCTCTGGTGCTGCGCGCCGTCGAACACCACGTGCTCGTAGACCTCGTCGGACAACACCACGATGTCGGTGTCGCGCGTGAGTTGCGCGAGCCGGTCGAGATCGTCGGCGGAGAACACGGTCGCGGTCGGGTTGTGCGGCGTGTTGACGATGATCATTCGCGTGCGCGGCGTGAGCGCCGCGGCCACTTCGTCCCAGTTCACGCGGAAATGCTCGGGCGACAGCTTGATCGCGACTGGCGTCGCGCCCTGCATCCGCACGATCGGCGCATAGCTGTCGAACGACGGCTCGAAATAGATCACTTCGTCGCCCGGATGCACGAGCGCGCTGATCGCCGCGTAGAGCCCTTCGCTCGCGCTCGCGATGACCGTGATCTCGGTGCCCGGGTCGTAGCGCGTGCCGTACAGCGTCTCCGTCTTCTCGGCGAGCCGCTCGCGCAGCGACGCGAGGCCGGCCATCGGCGCGTACTGGTTGTGGCCGCCGCGCATCGCGCGCGCGACGCCCTCGACGAGTGCCGGATCGGGCGCGAAATTCGGCGCACCCTGCGACAGGTTTAGTGCATCGTGCTGCGCGGCGAGCTGGCCGATCACCGTGAAGATCGTCGTCCCGACGTCCGGCAGTTTCGAACGGGGCGTGGTGGCACTTCGCATGACTCCTCCTCCTGATGTCCTTCGGGCCGGCCCGCGCGACGCGCGCGGCCCGTCTCATGCCGGATGATTTAGCCTGAACCAATATCGGCGGACAATCGAAAGTTCGTCATGGTGGACATGCATTTTTCTCATGGCTCGCAGCATGCAAGGCTCGGCGGAACGCTGGTATCGCCGGTCATGCATGCGAATCAGGCATTACCCGTAGACGCGCTGTGCGGCCCGCCTCACTCGCCCGCCGTCGCCAGATACGCACCTAGCGCGGCCTGCAATTCACCGCGCAATTCGGCGAAATCGAGCGCGGGCCCGAGCGTCAGCAGCGCCTGCGACACGCCGCCGTAGCAGACCGTGTGCGCCATCCGGGCGATCGCGTCGAGCCGCGCGGCCGGCGGCGGATCGGCGGCCTGCGCGAGCGCGTCGCGCCACAGCGCGACATACGCGTCGTAATGCCGGCGGTACGCGGCGAGCGGCGACACCTGCCGCTCCAGCGCGAAGAACGCGCCCCACACGGCGGCGTCGGCACCGATCGCATCGACCTGCAGATCGACGAGCGCGGCGGCGAGTTCGGCGCGCGGCATGCCGCTCAACGCGTGCGCCGCGTCGCGCAGCCGGTCGGCGAGCGCCAGCACGCGCCGGTGGATGCACAGCGCGGCGAGACTCTGCTTGTCGCCGAAGTATTCGTAGAAGGTGCCGATGCTCACGCCGGCGACGGCCGCGATCTCGCGGATCGTCGCCTTCGCGTAGCCGCGCTCGAGCAAAAGCTGAACGAACGCCTGCTGGAGCGCCTCCGACGTGGCCTGCGCACGCGACTGGCGCGGCCGGCGGCGCAACGCGGGCGCGGGTTGCGCCGCCGGCTGGCCGGGCGGCGCCGGAACCTGAACATGGCGCGGCGGCATATTTGCTACTCTGAAATTCAGCGGAAACACGTTTGACCGGGAGCCGGCACGCGCACGCCGGCAGCGCGGCACCCGACAGGCCGATGGATCGACCGACCGCGACGCACGAGACCGGAGACAACCCGATGACCGAAGCGACCCATGCCGTCACGAACCAGTTCGACGAACTGGTCGACTATAACCTCTTCGCCACCGACGCCGCGCTGCGCGAAGCGCTCGCGCGCGCGGGCGCCGGCTGGGCCGTGCCGCAGCTCGACGCATACGGCGCGCGGCTCGGCAGCGCCGACACCGCACGGCTTGCCGACGAAGCGAACCGCTACACGCCGGAGCTGAACGCATTCGACCGGCGCGGCCGGCGCATCGACCGCGTCGCGTTCCATCCGGCCTGGCACGCGCTGCTCGGGATGTATCGCCACGAAGGCTTCGTGTCGCTCGCGTTCCGCGAGTCGCGCCCCGGCCGCTGGGCGGCGGCCGCGGCCGGCTTCTACCTGCACGGCCAGATCGAGGCCGGCACGCTGTGCCCGGCGACGATGACGCAGGCCGCGATTCCGGTGCTGCAGAAGGAACCGGCGCTGTGGGGCCTGCTGCGCGACAAGCTGTACAGCGACGACTACGATCCGCGCGATGTGCCCGTCGCCGACAAGCGCTCGATCTGGTTCGGCATGGGCATGACCGAGAAACAGGGCGGCTCCGACGTGCGCGCGAACACGACGCTCGCGACCGCGGTCGGCGCGGGCGGGCGCGGCGGCGAATACCGGCTGCGCGGCCACAAGTGGTTCTTCTCCGCGCCGATGTGCGACGCGCACCTGGTCGTCGCGCGCACCGACGCCGGCAGCCCGTCGTGCTTCTACGTGCCGCGCTGGCGGCCGGACGGCACGAAGAATGCGGTCGAAATCCAGCGGCTGAAGAACAAGGTCGGCAACCGCAGCAATTCGAGCAGCGAAATCGAGCTGAACGATGCGTGGGGGATCATGCTCGGCGACGAAGGCCGCGGGATTCCGACCATCATCGAGATGGCCACCCATACGCGGCTGAGCTGCGTGCTCGGCAGTGCGGCGATGCTGCGCCAGGGCGTCGTGCAGGCGATCGCGTACACGCGCCAGCGTCACGCGTTCGGCCGCGCGCTCGCCGAGCAGCCGCTGATGCGCACCGTGCTCGCCGATCTCGCGCTCGAGAGCGAAGCCGCGCTCGTGCTCGCGATGCGCGTGGCCGACGCGTTCGAACGCGACGACTCGCCGCGCGAGCGCGCGTGGAAGCGGATCGTCACGCCCGCCGCGAAATTCTGGGTCTGCAAGCGCGCGGTCGAATTGACCGGCGAGGTGATGGAGGTGTTCGGCGGCAACGGCTACGTCGACGACGGCCCGATCGCGCGGCTGTTCCGCGAAGCGCCGGTCAACTCGATCTGGGAAGGCTCCGGCAACGTGATGTGCATCGACGTGCTGCGCGCCGTGTCGCGCGAGCCCGACGCGGCCGCCGCGCTGTTCGCCGAACTGGCCGACCTCGGTGCGGGCGAACCGCGCATCCGCGCGGCGCTCGACACGCTGCGCGCGATGCTCGCGGCGCCGGCCGACACGCTCGAGGCGTCCGGCCGCGTGTTCGCGCAGCGGCTCGCGCTCGTCGCGCAGGCGTGCCTGCTGCGCCGCGATGCGCCGGCGGCCGTCGCCGATGCGTTCATCGCGACACGACTCGCCGCACCCGATTGGGGCCGCATCGTGGGCGGCTTCGATCCGCACGCGCTCGACATCGGCGCACTGCTGCAGCGCGCGTACCCGGCCTGACGCCGGTCCGCCGCCCCGCCACGTCCGCCACCCGGAGCCGCCATGAACCTCGTCGCCGCCCTCGACCGCGCCGCCCGCGCGACGCCCGACAAGCCGTTCCTGATCCACGGCGACACGCCGATCACCTACGCTCAGGCACGCGATCGCTCGCACCGCGCGGCGGCCGTGTTGAGCGCGCTCGGCGTCGCGGCCGGCGACCGGGTCGCCGCGATGTGCCTGAACACGCCCGCGTTCGTCGACCTGATGTTCGGCGCATGGCGGCGGCCAATGCAGCAAGCAGAACGGAATAAGTAACAGAAGTTAACGGTACTAAATCATATTCGTCCGATTGATCGACGTTTCTTGTCTGGAATAGCGTCTCTAGGCAGCCATTCCATTTATCGAGACAGGGAAGCCGGATGAAAAACGAACTCAAAGTACCGACCCATCTTTTCGCCACCGTTGGCGCGCTCACGGAACGCGGCGGACGTATCACCACCGCAACCAGCGGCCTGACCTTGGCTGGATTGGAAGTCGCCTGCGTCGGCGATGTAGTGACCTATGACGACGGCAGCGAGGCCGCGATTATCGACGGCGCGGGAAACAACCATAGCGGAGGCAAGCCATTCGCATTGGTGGGCAGCCGGTTGAGCAACGGCGACCGCATTACCGAAACGCTGCGCAGTTCATGGGGCATTCACGTGGGGGATGGGCAACGCGTTGCGGGTCTGTTCGATCCGACCTATGTGCCGCCGCTCGCGCCGCCCGCCTACAGACTGGCGGTACGTGGCGCGACAACAGCGCGCGGCGGTGTATTGCGCGAGCCTTCCGGCACGTGGGAAGTAGCGCCGCACTTGGGAAAGGCTGCCACGATGGGCGACCTGATCCACTATCCGGACGGTTCAACCGCGCGCGTGACGAGCGGTCTGGGTTTGGCCGACGGGCCTGACTTCGCGCCGCTCGCATTCGTTGGCAGCGAACTCGATAACGGCGACACGATCACCGATAGCCCCGAGCGACAAGGCGTAGCGTCGTCCGTTGTATTTAGCGTCGTCACCCGCTCGTCCAGGCCCCACTGAGGTAGCGCCCATGATCCGCTACTTTCTTGCCAAAGGCGACTGCGCCGGGGAAGCGGTGATTGTCGAAGGCCTCGACACCGTGACCTGTTCGGATCCGCCGCCGAGGGTTCATATCGCCACGCTCGACATGAAGACCTACTGTACGGCCTGCAAGCGTGAAGGGTACATCGCACCGCAAGGGCCACGCTGGCCCGGTACCGGCCCGAACGGCAAACAGTGGGCATTGAGCGGGGATATCAATGTCTGCGGATGCAACCCGCCGCCGATCTTCTACGCTGAGCGCGGCATGCGGATGATTTTTACTGCAGGAGAGACTGCGGCGCTGAATGGGCGCAAATCTGATGCAGCCGAGCGGTCATTTGCTCGATCGGCTGCCGTACACGACGAGCAATTCACCTTGCTCGATGACTCCCGCCGCCCGCTCGCGAACATCCGCTACCGAATCGTTACCGACACTGGCCAGATTTTCACGGGCACCACGGACACGGCCGGGCAAACACATCGGATCGCCACCGACGTCTCGGCAACTCTGAAAATCTATACGATGGAACATTGAAGCAATGAAAAATTTTGATGTGAATGACGGCGGAGAATGGTTCCTCGTACACTCAGGTGCCGTCACCAACACCAATCCCGGGTCGATGGTAGAAGTAACAATCAATACCGAAAAAATATGCCACAACATGACAAACAAGGAATTCCGTGAAATGGTATTGAGTAAGCGCGACCGAGCCGTTTCTCTCATCGACACAAGAATCGAGGATTTGCAGCGCTGGTCCAACGCTGACAAGGCACGCGTATTACAGTGGTTCGGCAGAACCGATGAAGGCACCCGCATATCGCTATTGACAGGCCTGACTGCAATCGCTCGAGTACTAAAGGCACTCACCGGTTCCAATTTCACGCGATGGGATAGCGAGCGATTCAAACATATTGGATGCGTTCCAAATTCGAACAAATCGGGAGTCGCGGCATCAGTGTGTTCGCCGGATACCGTAACTCATACGATTGCAATACATCCCGATTTTTGTACAATGCGAGACTTCTCATGGGAGAAAGATTCCATGGTTTCCACTCTGATTCATGAGGCGAGTCATTTCGACGACACAATGGGAACCAAGGATCACAGATACTTCATGGAGGAGTGTTTGGCGTTTGGAGCCGAAAATCCGAATCAAGCAATCAACAATGCCGACAGTATTGCCGGATACGTCATCTACAATGCTTAAGTTTATTCTTGGCCTGAGTCTTCTCACCTCCAATCCGGTATTCGCATGCATCGCCAGCGAGAACTTCGACGTCTACTTTTCGAGAGATAGCTCGCACATATCGAATTCGGAGATCGTCCGCATTGCAAAATGGGTAGCCGACCAAAAACTCGATTATGCAAATCATCTAACCAAAGAAACGACGCTGATCAGCGGCCATGCCGAGGAAAGTGAACCGGGAGCACTGGCCCTTGCGCAATCGAGATTGCAAACCGCGTATGCGCTGTTGGAGGAACTAGGTTTTTTACGCGGGACCATCAAGAAGAGCGCTCGCGTCTATTCGCATGGCGACGTGGACAATGGGCGACGTGTGGAAATTTCCTTCCTGCCCGATTGCCCTAACAAGTGCTGCGACGGCAAGTAACGTCATACTGCCGCCGATCACGGCGATGCGGTGGCACATACGCATGCGGCGCCCCCCTGCACTACTGCCGGCTGCGTACCCCCAAAGAAAAAGCCACCGGCCCCGACGGGACTGGTGGCTTTTCCGCACGAGGCGCGAGACGGCAACGTTCTGCCGCCGCCCGCTCCCCACGTCAAGACTGACTGCTTACTTCCCGCCGATGCTCTTCAGCGGCTTCCACTCGCCCTTCTCGACCTTGTACATCGTGATGCCGCCGTTCTTCAGGTCGCCCTTCGCGTCGTACGCGACGTGCGTCGACGTCACGCCGGCCATGTCGGTCTTCGCGAGCACCGGCAGGTACTTCGCCGGATCGGTCGAATCGGCCTTCTTCATCGCGTTCATCATCGCCATCGCGCCGTCGTACGAGTACGGCGAGTAGGTCTGCACGTCTTCGCCGAAGCGCTTCTTGTACTTCTCGGCGTACGTCTTGCCGCCCGGCATTTCGTCGAGCGGGAGGCCTGCCAGCGACGCGATCGTGCCGTCGGCCGCGTTGCCCGCGATCTTCAGGAACGTCGGCGTCTTCACCATTTCGCCGCTCATCAGCGGTGCGGTGATGCCGAGCGTCTTCATCTGCTTGACCATCGGCGCTGCCTGCGAATCCGCGCCGCCGTAGTAGACGAGGTCCGGCTTCGTCGCCTTGATCTTGGTCAGGATCGCCTTGAAGTCGACCGCCTTGTCGTTCGTGAATTCACGGTCGACGATCGTCGCGCCGCCGGCCTTCGCGGCCTTCTCGAACTGGTCGGCGAGACCCTGGCCGTAGGCCGTGCGGTCGTCGACGATCGCGATCTTCTTCATGCCGAGATCCTTCGACGCGAAGGTGCCCGCTACCGAGCCCTGCTGCGTGTCGGACGTCATCATGCGGAAGGTCGTCTTGTAACCCTGCTGCGTGTATTCCGGTGCCGTCGCCATCGCGATTTCCGGAATGCCGGCGTTCGCATAGATGCGCGATGCCGGAATCGTCGTGCCCGAGTTGAAGTGGCCGAGCATGCCCTTGATGCCGTCGTCGACGAGCTTCTGTGCCACCGTCGTGCCGGTGCGCGGGTCAGCCTGGTCGTCCTGCGTCTCGAGCACGAACTTCACCGGCTTGCCGCCAATCTTCGGGTTCGTCGCGTTGAAGTCTTCCAGCGCGAGCACGATCCCGTTCTGCATATCCTTGCCGTAGTGCGCCTGGGCGCCCGTCATCGGCCCTGCGTAACCGATCTTCACGTCGTCCGCATGGGCCGTCCCCGCCAGCGACATGACAGCGACGAACGTCGCGCCTGCCAGCTTTTTCATCGTGTGTTGCATAGCATCTCCTTGGTACCAGGGTAAATGGAGCGGCTTCGGGATCGCCATGCCGCTTCCTTTGTTTGATCCGAACGGCAAGGATGGTCAGCCGATCGTCATCAAATTCGCATTGCCGCCCGCCGCGGCCGTGTTCACGCTGACCGAGCGCTCGGTCAGGAGCCGCTCGAGCGCGTAGTCTTCCGTATCGCCGTTCTCGAACGCGCCCGCCGACACGCCCTGCACCGACACGATCGGGCCCGGCCGCTGCGCGACCTCCTTCACGAGCGTCTGCAATTCGTCGCTGTCGCCTTCGAACAGCACCGCGTCGAACGGCGCGTCGGCCTGCTTGCGCACGGCCGCATGCGTCTTCAACGCAGCCGGCAGCGCGGCCACCAGCGCCTCGCCCGCCGCACCGGCGAACAATGCGCGGTTGCCCGTCGCCAGCACTGCCGCGAACTGCGCGCGCGCACCGCCCGGCGTCGCGGCGACGCACAGCACCGTGCCGCGCGGGCCGAGTGTATACGTGTTTCGCTCGCCCGTCGGGCCGGTCAGTACCGCCGTCGCGCCGGCCGGCACCTGTGCCAGATAGCCGTCGCAACGGGCCGCCAGCGCCGGTTCGCGCTGCTCGATCAGCCAGTCGCGCAGCGCGGTGAGCGCCGCCGCCGGATTGCCGCGCGCGTCGCCTTCGACCGCGCCGTCCGCGATCAGCGTCTGCGCGAGCGAACGCGGCAGGCCCGACGGACGCGTCGCGAGCAGGCGCTGCAGGTACAGCGCGCCGCCGGCCTTCGGGCCCGTGCCCGACAGCCCTTCGCCGCCGAACGGCTGCACGCCGACCACCGCGCCGATCACGTTGCGGTTCACGTAAATGTTGCCGACGTGCGCGTTCGAGATCACGTGCGCGATCGTCTCGTCGATCCGCGTGTGGATGCCGAGCGTCAGGCCGTAACCCGTCGCGCGGATCTGCTCGAGCAGCTTGTCGAGCTGGTTGCGGCGATAGCGCACCACGTGCAGCACCGGGCCGAACACTTCACGCTTGAGCTCGTCGATGCTGCCGATCTCGATCAGCGTCGGCGGCACGAACGTGCCGTGCGCGCAGGCTTCCGGCGACGACAGCTGCGTGACCGTGTGGCCCTTGTCCTTCATCGTCGCGACGTGCGTGTCGATCGTCAGCTTCGCTTCGCCGTCGATCACCGGGCCGACGTCGGTCGACAGCCGGTCCGGGTTGCCGAGCGCCAGCTCGTGCATCGCGCCCTTCAGCATCGTCAGCGTGCGGTCCGCGACATCGTCCTGCAGACACAGAACGCGCAGCGCCGAACACCGTTGACCGGCCGAGTCGAACGACGACTGCATCACGTCCGCGACGACCTGCTCCGCGAGCGCCGACGAGTCGACGATCATCGCGTTCTGGCCGCCGGTTTCGGCGATCAGCGGAATCGGCTTGCCGTCCGGGTCGAGGCGCGCGGACAGCGTCTTGTTGATCAGGCGCGCGACTTCGGTCGAGCCGGTGAACATCACCGCGCGCGTGCGCGCATCGGCGACCAGCGCGGCGCCGACCGTCTCGCCCGTGCCCGGCAGCAGTTGCACCGCGCCGGCCGGCACACCGGCCTCGCGCAGCAGGCGCACGGCTTGCGCGGCGATCAGCGGCGTCTGTTCGGCCGGCTTCGCGAGCACCGTGTTGCCGGCCGCGAGCGCGGCGGCGACCTGCCCCATGAAGATCGCGAGCGGGAAGTTCCACGGGCTGATACAGACCACCGGGCCGAGCGGGCGATGCGTGTCGTTCGAGAACTCGTCGCGGATCTGCGCCGCGTAGTAGCGCAGGAAGTCGACCGCTTCGCGGATTTCGGCGATCGCGTTCGGCAGCGACTTGCCGGCTTCGCGCACGATCAGGCCCATCAGCGTGTGCATCTGTGCTTCGAGCAGGTCGGCCGCGCGCACCAGGCAGTCGGCACGCGCATCGACCGGCGTCGCCTGCCAGATCGGCGCGGCGGCGACCGCGTGCGCGAGCGCCGCGCTCACGTGCTCGGCCGTCGCTTCGCTGACCGTGCCGACGATGTCGCGCTGATCGGCCGGGTTGCGCACGTCGCGTGCCGGTGCGTCGGCGAGCGCATCGTCGGCGAGCATCGGCGCCGCGCGCCACGGATGGTGCGCGCTCGCGAGCAGCGCGGACGACAGCGACGCGAGACGGTGTTCGTTCGACAGGTCGAGGCCCATCGAGTTGGGTCGCTCGTCGCCGTACAGGTTGCGCGGCAGCGGGATCTTCGTGTGCGGCGCGCCGAGCGGCACGACCTTCGACGCCTCGTCGACCGGATCGGCGACCAGTTCCTTCACCGGCACGGTTTTATCGGCGATGCGGTTCACGAACGACGTGTTCGCGCCATTCTCCAGCAGGCGGCGCACGAGATACGCAAGCAGCGTTTCGTGCGTGCCGACCGGTGCGTACACGCGGCACGGCCGGTTCAGCTTGTCGCGGCCCGTGACTTCCTCGTACAGCGGTTCGCCCATCCCGTGCAGGCACTGGAATTCGTACTGGCCCGGGTAGTAGTTCTGGCCGGCCAGGTGATAGATCGCGGCCAGCGTGTACGCGTTGTGCGTCGCGAACTGCGGGTAGACGGCGTCGGGCGCCGCGAGCAGCTTCTTCGCGCACGCGAGATACGACACGTCCGTATAGATCTTGCGCGTGTAGACCGGATAGCCTTCGAGGCCGTCGACCTGCGCACGCTTGATCTCGGTGTCCCAGTACGCGCCCTTGACCAGACGGATCATCAGGCGGTGACGGCTGCGACGCGCGAGGTCGATCAGGTAGTCGATCACGAACGGGCAGCGCTTCTGGTAGCCCTGCACGACGAAACCGATGCCGTTCCAGCCCGCAAGATCCGGATCGAAGCACAGCGCCTCGAGCAGGTCGAGCGACAGTTCGAGACGGTCGGCTTCTTCCGCGTCGATGTTCAGGCCGATGTCGTAGCGGCGTGCGAGCAGCGCGAGCGCGCGCACGCGCGGCAGCAGCTCGCTCATCGTGCGGTCCTGCTGCGAGCGCGAGTAGCGCGCGTGCAGCGCCGACAGCTTGATCGAGATGCCCGGGCCTTCATAGATGCCGCGGCCGCCGGCCGCCTTGCCGATCGCGTGGATCGCCTGCTCGTACGACGCGTAGTAGCGCTGCGCGTCCTCTTCGGTCGTCGCCGCTTCGCCGAGCATGTCGTACGAGTAGCGGAAGCCGCGCGCTTCGTACTTGCGGCTGTTCGCCAGCGCTTCGGAAATCGTCTCGCCGGTGACGAACTGCTCGCCCATCAGGCGCATCGCCATGTCGACGCCCTTGCGGATCAGCGGCTCGCCGCCGCGGCCGATCAGGCGCGTGAGCGCCGACGACAGGCCCGCTTCGCTATTGGTCGTCACGAGCTTGCCGGTGATCATCAGCCCCCAGGTCGCCGCGTTCACGAACAGCGACGGCGCGTGGCCGACGTGCGAACGCCAGTCGCCCTTGCTGATCTTGTCGCGAATCAGCGCATCGCGGGTCGCGCGATCGGGAATGCGCAGCAGCGCCTCGGCCAGGCACATCAGCGCGACGCCTTCCTGGCTCGACAGCGAGAACTCGTGGATCAGCCCTTCGACGCCACCGCCCGAGCTCTTCTCGCGCAGCGCTTCGACGAGCGTCGTCGCGAGCGTCTGCACGTCGGCCTGCAGGGCCGCCGGCACACGCGCCTGGCCCAGCAGGAACGGCACGCATTCCGGCTCGGGGCGGCGATACGCGGCGGTGATCGCCGCGCGCAGCACCGATTGCGGCTGCACGTTCTGCGCGAATTCGAGGAACGGATGCGGCGAG
This sequence comes from Burkholderia sp. 22313, assembly GCF_052045245.1. NCBI lineage: Bacteria > Pseudomonadati > Pseudomonadota > Betaproteobacteria > Burkholderiales > Burkholderiaceae > Burkholderia > Burkholderia sp. 22313. The sequence continues at coordinate 99,093 of NZ_JBQEON010000020.1, read as the reverse complement.
TTGTCGTCGTCGCCGTCCGGCGTCTGGCCGTCGGCAAGCTCCGTCACGCCGCTGTTGCCCGACAGCTCGGGCGGCAACTGGCCGTGCTCGATCCGCTCGAGATACGCGAAGATCGCCTGCTTGATCAGCCAGTGGGGAGTGCGCTCGAGACGCGCCGCCGCGTCTTTCAGGCGCGAGCGGAGAAGGTCATCGACTTTGACGCCGAGAGTCGTGCTTGCCATGGTGGGTTCGTGCGCCGGTGCGAGCCCGGCAATGTGGTGTGAGAGGATGCGCGAAATCCTACGGCACGCAATAAAAAGGTGCAACCAAATTGCGAGATTGGTTGCACCCATAAGTTAGTCAATATAATCAGCCACTTAGATGGTTGCAACCTAGGGGTTGCCCGTGGTCGGCGGATCGGTGTTTTCCCTGATCGGACCGGTTTGACGCGCGCGGGCAACCCGCGACGCGACGCGTGAAAGGGAAAAACGGGTTGCACTGGGCGTGCGGGCGCGTGCCGCAAACCGGTATGGAGCGGGTCCGCGGCGCGATCGCGTCCGGCCCGGTGCTCGGCTACGGTGGCGATGCCGGCTGCATCGGCCACCGGCGCGCCGCGCGGCAACCGCCGTCGTGGCGCGCATCAGATATCCAGCGGATCGACCTCGAGGCTCCAGCGCAGCACGCCCTTCAGCGCGCGCAGCTCCGGCTGCCAGGCGCGCAGCGCATGCTGCAGCGCGGCCCGCGACGCGCTTTCGAGCAGCAGTTGCGCGCGGTGGACGTTCGCGACCTTCACGATCGTCATCGGCACCGCGTCGTAGACGGTCACGCGATCGGCACCCGGCAGCCCCGGCAACACGGCCGCGGCCTGCAGCAGGAACGCGAGCGCGGCGTCGATCGTACGCCCCTCGGCGCGCAGCAGCGCCTGATAGACAAACGGCGGCAGGTGCGCGTCGCGGCGCTCGCCGAGCGTCGAATTCGCGAAGCCGACGTAATCCTGCCGGCCGAGCGCGTGGTACAGCGCGTGACGCGGATAACGCGTCTGCACGAGCACCTCGCCCGGCAGCCCGGCGCGCCCGGCGCGCCCGCTCACCTGCATCAGCTGCGCGAACAGCCGCTCGCTCGCGCGGAAGTCGTGCGAGAACAACGCGGTGTCGGCGTTGAGCACACCGACGAGCGACACGCGCTGGAAGTCGTGCCCCTTCGCGATCATCTGCGTGCCGACCAGGATGTCGACTTCGCCCGCATGCACGTCCGAGAACAGCGCCTGCGCACTCCCTTTGCGCCGCGTGCTGTCCGCGTCGATCCGCAGGATTCGCGCCCCCGGCACGGCCTCGGCGAGCGCCTCCTCGATGCGCTGGGTGCCCCGCCCGAGCGGCGCGATATCGACGTTCCCGCAATCCGGGCATGAGCGCGGAATCCGCGCTTCCCAGCCGCAGTGATGGCAACGCAGCGCATGCTCGGGCTTGTGCAGCACGACATACGCGCTGCAGCGCGGGCAGCCGGCGACCCAGCCGCATGCGTCGCACGCGAGCTGCGGTGCATAGCCGCGCCGGTTCAGGAACACGAGGCTCTGTTCGCCGCGCTCGAGCCGCGCCTTCAGCGCCGCGACGAGCGGCCCCGACAGCCCGCCCATCGACGCGCGCCCGCGCCGCCGCTCTTCTTCGAGATCGATCAGCCGTACGGTCGGCAGCGTCGCGTCGGCCACTGCGCGGCGCGACAGCGTGAGCCGCGTGTAGCGGCCTTGCTCGGCCTGCCACCAGCTCTCGAGCGACGGCGTCGCCGAACCGAGCACGACCGGAATGCCGAGATGCTTCGCACGCCACACCGCGAGGTCGCGCGCCGAATAGCGCAATCCTTCCTGCTGTTTGTACGCGGGCTCGTGTTCCTCGTCGACGACGATCAGCGCAAGCGTCGGCAACGACGCGAGCACCGCGAGCCGCGTGCCGAGCACGATCCGCGCCCGGCCCGTATGTGCGGCGAGCCAGTTGCGCGCCCGCTCGCCCTCGGCCAGCCCGCTGTGCAGCGTGACGATCGCGTCGTCGGCGAGCGTGCCCGCGAAGCGCGCGCGAAAGGCGGCCTCGAACTGCGGCGTCAGGTTGATTTCGGGCACGAGCACGAGCGCCTGCGCGTCGGGCCGCGCATCGAGCAGCGCCGCGAGCGCATGCAGATAGACCTCGGTCTTGCCGCTGCCCGTCACGCCATGCAGCAGGAACGGCGCGAAACCCTGTGCGGCGCGAATCGCGTCGAGCGCCTCGGCCTGCTGGTCGGTGAGCGCCGGCGGCACAGCTCGTCCACCGGTTGTCGACAGGTTATCCACAGCTTTGGGCACAGGCGCATCGGCCCAGCCGATTTCCTCGATGGCGACCCAACCGCGCGCAGCCCAGTCGTCGAGCGTGGCGACGGCCTTCGGATGGCGCGCACGCGCGTCGGGCAAGGTCAGCGAATCGGTGTCGGCGAGCGCCTGCGCGAGCCGCCGCAGCGCGGCCCCGCGCGCGGGCAGGGCATCGGGCAGCGCCGCGCGGCCGGCTTCGCTCAGCCGATAGCGCACCTCGGGCGCGAGCAGCCGTCCCCAGCGTTCTGCGTCGCGCAGCGCCTGCGGCAGCGCCGGCAGCGCGACCTCGCCGCGGCCGCGCTGGTAGTAGTCGGCCGCGAACGACACGAGCGCGAGCCAGTCCGGCGCTAGCGGCGGCAGCTCGGTGCAGATGGCGTCGATCGCCCGCAGCCGGGACGGCGGGACGTCGGTGTGAGTCGTTACTTCACAGACGAGGCCGACCACCTGCCGCTTGCCGAACGGCACCTGGACCAAGGTGCCGGGCTCGGGTGCCGGCTGGACGTTGCAGCGGTAGTCGAACAGGGTGGCGAGCGGATGGTCGAGCGCGACCCGCAGATAGGTGCCGTCCATCACCGCGCTCCCGCGGCGGCACAGGCCGTGCGGACGGCTTGCATCCGCGATCGCATCAAGGTGGCGAACTTAAAGTAAAACTTCAGATTCGGCGCTAAGTTTTGGATTCGCATTAGGAATCGCCGTATACCCTGACCAGCCTGTGGATAACTTTGTTGAGAACTCGCCGTTCAACAGCCGCGAAGCGCGCGGGGCCGTGCTTTCCGCTGATTTTGGCCGCCCTCTGCGGTGCCCCGCGGAGCCTTATTCCATAAGGCTGCTATTCAAATTCCCCAACCATAGCGAGACAATTTGACCGATACAGGGCTCTACCGCGCTGCAACGTGGGAAATGTGTATAAGTCAAGTCTTGACAAGCCATGAATCGGTAACCGGTGCGGGGTTGCGCCCTGTTTAGTGTCGGCAACGAAACGTTGTCATCCCGCAGTGCAGCATGACAGCGCTTGCGCTCAGAGCGCCGCTCCGCTACGGATCTTGCGGCTGTGAGCATGCACTTCGTCGACGAGTTCGGCGACATGGTCGGGCGACGTGAACTGCGAGATGCCGTGACCGAGGTTGAACACGTGGCCCGGATGGTTGCCGTAACTGTCGAGTACCGCGCGTGCCTGCTCGCGCACCGCCGCCGGCGGCGCAAACAGGATCGTCGGGTCGAGGTTGCCCTGCAGCGCGACGCGCCCCGCGACGCGCTCGCGCGCGGCGCCGAGGTTGACCGTCCAGTCGAGCCCGACCGCGTCGACGCCGGTCGCCGCGATTTCCTCGAGCCACAGCCCGCCGCCCTTCGTGAACGTGATCACCGGCACGCGCTCGCCGTCATGCTCGCGCTTGAGCTGCGCGACCACGCGGCGGATGTAGTCGAGCGAGAAGCGCTGGTACGCGCCGTCCGCCAGCGCGCCGCCCCACGTATCGAAGATCATCACGGCCTGCGCACCGGCTTCGATCTGTGCGTTCAGGTACGCGGCCACGGCCTGCGCGTTCACGTCGAGGATCCGGTGCATCAGGTCGGGACGCGAATACGCCATCGACTTCACCGTGCGGAAATCGTCCGATCCGCCGCCTTCGACCATGTAGCACGCGAGCGTCCACGGGCTGCCCGAGAAGCCGATCAGCGGCACGCGCTGACGGCCCTGGCCGTCGGTCAGCGCGCGGCGGATCTCGCGCACGGCGCCCGTCACGTAGCCGAGCGTCTCCTCGATGTCCGGCACCGCGAGCTTCGCGACGTCGGCCTCGGTGCGCACCGGATGCGCGAACTTCGGCCCTTCGCCAACCTGGAAGTCGAGGCCGAGGCCCATCGCGTCGGGAATCGTCAGGATGTCCGAGAACAGGATCGCGGCGTCGAGCGGGAAACGCTCGAGCGGCTGCAGCGTCACCTCGGTCGCGTAGTCGGGATTCTTCGCGAGGCCGAGGAAGCTTCCGGCGCGCGCGCGCGTCGCGTTGTATTCGGGCAGGTAGCGGCCGGCCTGGCGCATCAGCCAGATCGGCGTGTATTCGGTCGGCTCGCGCAGAAGCGCACGCAGGAAGGTGTCGTTGAGCAGGTTATGGGCCACGGTATGAGCGACGATGCGAAGGCAAAGCGGCATTTTACCGGAGCGGGGCCGCACGGCTGCGTATGCCGATGCGATGGCGGCCATATGACGCGCGCGATGGCTCCGTTATGATCGGACGCTGATACCGAAACCGAACGACGGAGGAGACCGATGAAGATATCCGCCACATTGGCCACGCTCACCGCTGCCCTGCTGTTTTGCTGCGCCGCCGCGCACGCACAGGGCACGACCGCACCCGCGACCGCCGCTGCCGCCGGCTCGCGGCTCGACGACGTGCTCGCGCGCGGCACGCTGCGCGTGTGCACGACGGGCGACTACAAGCCGTATTCGTACTACCGGACGGACGGCCGCTTCGAGGGCATCGACATCGACATGGCCGACTCGCTCGCGAAAGCGCTCGGCGTGAAGGCCGACTTCGTGAAGACGAGCTGGTCGAACCTCACCAACGACTTCGTCGCGAAATGCGACATCGCGGTGGGTGGCGTGTCGACGACGCTCGAGCGCCAGAAGCGCGTGTTCTTCACGCAGCCGTACGTGGTCGACGGCAAGACGCCGATCGTGCGCTGCGCGGATGCCGACAAATACCAGACCGTCGCGCAGATCGACCGGCCCGAGACCCGCGTGATCGTGAACCCGGGCGGCACCAACGAGCGCTTCGCGAAGCAGTTCTTCACGCACGCGAAGCTGACCGTCTATCCCGACAACGTGACGATCTTCAAGCAGATCCTCGCGGGCAAGGCCGACGTGATGGTGACGGATGCGTCCGAGACGCAGCTGCAGCAAAAACTGAATCCGGGCCTGTGCTCCGTGCATCCGGACAAGCCGTTCCAGTTCGGCGAAAAGGCCTACATGGTGCCGCGTGGCGACGTCGTGTTCCAGCAGTACGTCGACCAGTGGCTGCACCTCGCGCTGTCGACCGGCGAATATCAGGCCATTTCCGACAAGTGGCTGAAGTAAGCGCCACCGCGTGGGGCGGCGGCCGATAACGGGCATCGCCCCCGCGGCTGCCGCCGGCTACGCCGATACTGGCGACGGTGTCCGGCGGCCGTCCGGCGCGCCGTCGTTACGCATTGGCACTGCGCGCGGAAGCGGCGAAACGGTGAAAACTGGCCGAATGGCCGACTATCGCGCGCGCCGATCACGTTTCAAAATCTTTCCGACGAATGAATCCTCATACGCGATATCTATCGCGCGATGCGCATTCGGGCGCGTAAATGGGCATTTCATCGACGTCGATACGCATGAAAAACGCATCACGCGCATACGATGAAAACTCTGCGGAAAAGATGAGTAAATATGACCTTTCTCAGGATCCCGAAAACAGCAAAAAATCCCGGAAAGCCTTATCCGGCGGGCGTTACAACCTGAAACACTTTGTTACCGCGACGGCTCGTTAATTCGCCCACAATGGCCTCAACGGTTTCAACACGGATGCGGTCTCGTGTGCCAAGTGTGAGCGGACGCGAAGCGCTGCGAGCCAGTCGGTCACGTACCGAAGCCCTTCCGAGGGGCATCCCTGTTGGAGTCGTTTCCGGCTCCGGCCGGATCCGGTTTCATCTTTGGTCTCCTCGCGCTAACCCCGTAGCGTGTGGTTTTTAGCGGGCTAATAAGCCCGCTTTTTTTCGTCCATCGAAAACGCAACGGCCCGCAGGCCATCGCGTTATTTCCGCCGCCGAACCGCTTATGCGGTCTTCTGCACGTCGAGCTTCAGTTCGTCGATCATCCGCTCGCGCATCACGAACTTCTGCACCTTGCCCGTCACCGTCATCGGCAGCTCGTCGACGAAGCGGATATAGCGCGGAATCTTGTAGTGCGCGATCTGGCCGTGGCAGAACGCGCGCACGTCGTCCTCCGACATCTGCTCGTCCGCGCGCAGCACGATCCACGCGCACAGCTCCTCGCCGTATTTCGCATCGGGCACGCCGAACACCTGCGCGCTCTGAATCTTCGGATGCCTGAACAGGAATTCCTCGATCTCGCGCGGATACACGTTCTCGCCGCCGCGGATCACCATGTCCTTCAGCCGGCCGACGATGTTGCAGTAACCGTCCGCGTCGAGCGTCGCGAGGTCGCCCGTATGCATCCAGCCGTCGACCAGCACCTCGCGCGTCTTCGCGTCGTCGTCCCAGTAGCCGAGCATCACCGAATAGCCCTTCGTGCACAGCTCGCCCGTCTCGCCCACCGGCACGATGTCGCCGTTCGGATCGACGATCTTCACCTCCAGATGCGGCTGGATGCGACCGACCGTCGTCGTGCGCTTCTCCAGCGGATCGTCGGTCGAACTCTGGAACGACACGGGGCTCGTCTCCGTCATCCCGTATGCGATCGTGATCTCCGACAGGTGCATCTGCGACACCACGCGCTTCATCGTCTCGATCGGGCACGGCGAGCCGGCCATGATGCCGGTGCGCAGCGTCGACAGGTCGAACTTCGCGAAGTCCGGATGATCGAGCTCCGCGATGAACATCGTCGGCACGCCGTGCAGCGCGGTACAGCGTTCGTCGGCGACGGCCGCGAGCGTCGCGACCGGATCGAACGCCTCGCCGGGGAACACCATCGCCGCCCCCTTCGACACGCATGCGAGCACCGCCAGCACCATCCCGAAGCAGTGGTACAGCGGCACCGGGATGCACAGCGCGTCCTGCTCCGTGAAGCGCATCGCCATCGCGATCGAACGCGCGTTGTTGACGACGTTGCGGTGCGTGAGCGTCGCGCCCTTCGGGCTGCCGGTCGTGCCGCTCGTGAACTGGATGTTGATCGGGTCGGTCGCCGCGAGCGTCGCGCCGATCGCGTCGAGCCGCGCGACATCGAGCGTGTCGCGGCCGCGCGCCATCACGTCCGCGAAGCGGAACATGCCGGCCGGCGCGACCTCGCCCATCGACACCACCGTGCGCAGGCTCGGCACGCGCGCCGCATGCAGGTCGCCCGGCGTCGCGCTCGCGAGCTCCGGCGCGATGCTCTGCAGCATCTCGACGTACGCCGAGCTCTTGAAGCGTTCGGCCGCGATCACGGCCTTGCAGCCGACCTTGTTCAGCGCGTATTCGAGTTCCGCGAGGCGATAGGCCGGATTGATGTTGACGAGGACCGCGCCGAGGCGCGCGGTCGCGAACTGCGTGAGCAGCCATTCGCTCCGGTTGGGCGACCAGATGCCGACGCAATCGCCCTTCTCGATCCCGAGCGCGGCGAGACCGGCCGCGAGCACGTCGACCTCATGCGCGAACGCACGCCAGGTCCAGCGCACCTGCTGCTCGCGAAACACGACGGCCGGACGATCGGGAAAGCGGCCGGCCGTGTCGAGCAGGAACCGGCTGAGCGTCGCGTCGGATAGCGGCACGTGGGTCGCGCCGCGCACGTACGACAGTCCGTTTTCGGGCGCGATCAGCGCCTCCATGCCAAGGTCTGCTGCCATCGATGTCTCCGTCCGTTTTGTCTGATCGGCCTGGCGCGCGGTCAATGCACGCGCCGGCGCGCCTGCTCCGCCGCGATCGCGACGGGTTGCCTCCGAGCGGATGATGCCGCGCTCCGCTGACGACACTCTGACATCAAATCGCGGTGGGTGGATGAAATAGCACGACCGGCCGATACGGTCCGGCCCGCAATCGACAGACGAAAACGATGGGCGAAAAAAAAGCAGCCCGAAGGCTGCTTTCTTTCGCGAGATACGCGCGCGCGGCTTAGTGCCGGCTACGAATCTTCGCCAGACGCTGGATCGCTTCGAGCTGCGCCATCGCGGTCGCGAGCTCGGATTGCGCCTTTGCGAGGTCGAGGTCCGACTTCGCGTTCTGCAGCGTTTCCTCGGCACGCTTGCGCGCTTCCTCGGCTTTCGCCGCATCGAGGTCCTTGCCGCGGATCGCGGTATCGGCGAGCACCGTCACGGCGCCCGGCTGCACTTCGAGAATGCCGCCCGCGACGAACACGAATTCGTCGTTGCCGCCCTCGACTTCGATGCGCACCGCACCCGGACGAATCCGCGTGATCAGCGGCGTGTGACCCGGCAGAATACCCAGCTCACCCGTTTCGCCCGGCAGCGCGACGAATTTCGCCTCGCCCGAGAAGATCTGCTCTTCCGCGCTGACGACGTCTACTTTGATGGTTGCCATATCGACTCCTGTCGATCGGAGTTGGCGCTTCAGCGCCGACTCCGATCCCATGCACGGCGGGTTGAGCGTGTCGCGTGGACGCCGATCCGCGAAAAGATACCATCATGGTATCCATCACGGACGCACGGCGCCCGCTGCGTTACGCCCGCCCCTTACGAGATCTTCTTGGCCTTTTCGAAGGCTTCGTCGATCGTGCCGACCATGTAGAACGCCTGTTCCGGCAGGTGGTCGCACTCGCCGTCGACGATCATCTTGAAGCCACGGATCGTTTCCTTCAGCGGCACGTACTTGCCCGGCGAGCCCGTGAACACTTCAGCGACGTGGAACGGCTGCGACAGGAAACGCTGGATCTTACGCGCACGTGCGACCGACAGCTTGTCTTCCGGCGACAGTTCGTCCATGCCCAGAATCGCGATGATGTCGCGCAGTTCCTTGTAGCGCTGCAGCGTCTGCTGAACGCGACGGGTGATCGAGTAGTGCTCTTCACCGATCACGTTCGGGTCGATCTGGCGCGACGTCGAGTCGAGCGGGTCGACCGCCGGGTAGATACCCAGCGAAGCGATGTCACGCGACAGAACGACGGTTGCGTCCAGGTGGCCGAAGGTCGTCGCCGGTGACGGGTCGGTCAAGTCGTCCGCAGGGACGTACACGGCCTGAACCGACGTAATCGAGCCCTTCTTGGTCGACGTGATGCGCTCTTGCAGCTTGCCCATTTCTTCAGCCAGCGTCGGCTGATAGCCCACTGCCGACGGCATACGGCCGAGCAGTGCCGACACTTCGGTACCGGCCAGCGTGAAACGGTAGATGTTGTCGACGAAGAACAGCACGTCGAGGCCTTCGTCACGGAAGTGCTCGGCCATCGTCAGGCCGGTCAGCGCGACGCGCAGACGGTTGCCCGGCGGCTCGTTCATCTGGCCGTACACCAGCGCGACCTTGTCGAGAACGTTCGAATCCTTCATTTCGTGGTAGAAGTCGTTCCCTTCACGGGTACGCTCACCCACGCCCGCGAACACGGAGTAACCGCCGTGTTCCTTCGCGATGTTGTTGATGAGCTCCATCATGTTGACGGTCTTGCCCACGCCTGCACCACCGAACAGGCCAACCTTGCCGCCCTTTGCGAACGGGCAGATCAGGTCGATGACCTTGATACCCGTTTCGAGCAGTTCGGTCGACGGCGACAGTTCGTCGAACGCCGGAGCCTTCTGGTGGATCGAACGCGTCACGTCGCTCTCGATCGGGCCGGCTTCGTCGATCGGACGGCCGAGCACGTCCATGATACGACCGAGGGTCGGCTTGCCGACCGGCACCGAAATCGGCTTGGCCGTGTTCTTCACGGTCAGGCCGCGGCGCAGGCCGTCGGATGCACCCAGACAAATGGTACGGACCACGCCGTCGCCCAGCTGTTGCTGGACTTCGAGCGTCAGTTCCGAGCCATCGAGAATAAGCGCGTCGTAGATCTTCGGCATGCTGTCGCGCGGGAATTCCACGTCGATAACGGCGCCGATGCACTGTACGATCTTGCCTTCTACCAAAGCAGCAGTACTCATCGCTTTTCCTTTAAATACCTGATTCTTTACTCGCGCAAAGGCGCAGTTGTCGTCCCGGGCGCGCGCTTAAACAGCGGCTGCGCCGCCGACGATCTCCGACAGTTCTTTCGTGATCGCGGCCTGGCGGCTCTTGTTGTACACGAGCTGCAGTTCGCTGATCACCGTCTTCGCGTTGTCGGACGCGGCCTTCATCGCGACCATCCGCGCCGATTGCTCGGACGCCATGTTCTCCGCGACGGCCTGATACACCAGCGCCTCGACGTAACGCACGAGCAGTTCGTCGACGACTGCCTGCGCGTCCGGCTCGTAGATGTAATCCCACGACGTGGCCGGCGTACCGTCATCGGCTTCGAAGTGTTCCGACGACAGCGGCAGCAACTGCTCGATCACGGCTTCCTGCTTCATCGTGTTGACGAAGCGCGTGTAAGCGATATAAACCGCCGACAGCTTGCCTTCCGAGTACAGATCGAGCTGCGTCTTCACGGCGCCGATCAGCTTGTCCAGGTGCGGGGTGTCGCCGAGGTGCACGACCTGCGACATCACCTTCGCGCCGAAGCGGTTCAGGAACCCGAGGCCCTTGCTACCGATCGCGGTGGCTTCGACCTTCTGGCCCTTCTCTTCCAGCTCCTTGAACTTCTGCACCGTCGCACGCAGCACGTTGGTGTTCAGGCCGCCGCACAGACCCTTGTCCGTCGTGACGAGGATGATGCCGGCCGTCTGCGCGCCGTCGTTTGCCACCATGAACGGGTGGCGGTACTCCGGGTTCGCACGGCTCATGTGCGCGGCGATGGCACGGACCTTGTCTGCATACGGACGAGCGGCGCGCATGCGTTCCTGCGCGCGACGCATCTTCGATGCAGCCACCATCTCCATCGCCTTCGTGATCTTGCGCGTGTTCTGCACGCTCTTGATCTTGCCGCGAATTTCCTTCATTCCAGCCATAGCTTGCTCCTTGACCGAAGCGGCGCGGGCGCATCAGCACCCGCGCGGCCTCAGTGTGTCACTCGCGGATCAATAGGCACCGGACTTCTTGAAGGATTCGATCGCCGAGCGCAGTGCGCCTTCGTCGTCCTTCGAGAGATCCTTGGTGTCTTCGATGCGCTTGATGAGGTCAGCGTGGCTGGTCTTCAGGTTGTCGCGCAGGCCCTTCTCGAACGACAGCACTTGCTTGACGTCGAGATCGTCGAGGTAACCGTTGTTCGCGGCGTACAGCGACACGGCCAGTTCCCAGACCTGCAGCGGCTGGTACTGCGGCTGCTTCAGCAGTTCCGTCACGCGGCGGCCGCGCTCGAGCTGCTTGCGGGTCGCTTCGTCGAGGTCCGATGCGAACTGAGCGAATGCGGCCAGTTCACGGTACTGCGCGAGGTCGGTACGAATACCGCCCGACAGCTTCTTCACGACCTTCGTCTGCGCGGCGCCACCGACGCGCGACACCGACACGCCGGCGTTGATTGCCGGGCGGATGCCTGCGTTGAACAGGTCGGTTTCCAGGAAGATCTGGCCGTCGGTAATCGAGATCACGTTCGTCGGAACGAACGCGGTCACGTCGCCAGCCTGCGTTTCGATGACCGGCAGTGCCGTCAGCGAGCCGCTCTTGCCCTTCACTTCGCCGTTCGTGAACTTCTCGACGTACTCTTCCGACACGCGAGCAGCACGCTCGAGCAGACGCGAGTGCAGATAGAACACGTCGCCCGGGTACGCTTCACGGCCCGGCGGGCGGCGCAGCAGCAGCGAGATCTGACGGTATGCCCACGCTTGCTTGGTCAAGTCGTCATAGATGATCAGCGCGTCCTGGCCGCGGTCGCGGAAGTATTCGCCCATCGTGCAGCCGGCGTACGGTGCCAGGTACTGCATCGCGGCGGAATCCGATGCCGAAGCGGCGACGACGATCGTGTATTCCATCGCGCCCGTTTCTTCGAGCTTGCGAACCACGTTCATGATCGACGAAGCCTTCTGGCCGATCGCGACGTAGATACAGATCAGGTCCTTGCCCTTCTGGTTGATGATCGCGTCGAGCGCCACCGCGGTCTTGCCGCACTGACGGTCGCCGATGATCAGCTCACGCTGGCCACGGCCGATCGGCACCATCGCGTCGATCGACTTGATGCCCGTCTGCACCGGCTGCGACACCGACTTACGCCAGATCACGCCCGGGGCGATCTTTTCGATCGCGTCGGTCAGCTTGGCGTTGACCGGGCCCTTGCCGTCGATCGGGTTGCCGAGCGCATCGACCACGCGGCCGACGAGTTCCGGACCCACCGGGACTTCGAGAATGCGGCCCGTCGTCTTGACGATGTCGCCTTCCGAGATGTGTTCGTATTCGCCGAGAATCACCGCGCCGACCGAGTCGCGCTCGAGGTTCAGCGCGAGGCCGAACGTGTTGCCCGGGAACTCGAGCATTTCGCCCTGCATCACGTCCGACAGGCCGTGGATACGCACGATACCGTCGGTCACGGAGATCACGGTGCCCTGATTGCGAACGTCTGCGCTCGCTTCAAGGCCCTGGATCCGGCTCTTGATCAGCTCGCTGATCTCAGAGGGATTGAGTTGCATTATTCGCTCCTGATAGTCAATTCTGTTGCGTGCCGGCGTGGCGCTCAGGCGGTCAAGGCAGCCTGCATCGATGCGAGGCGCGCGCGAACCGAGGTGTCGAGCACTTCGTCGCCGACCGTCACGCGCACGCCGCCGATCAGCGACGAATCGACTTCGACCGTCGGCTTCAGCTTGCGCTTGAACTTGCGTTCGAGGCCAGAGACGAGGCTTTCGAGATCCGCGCCGTTCAGCGGGAACGCGCTCACGATCTCGGCGTCGGCTGCACCTTCACGTTCGTTCTTGAGCGCCTCGAACTGCTCGGCAATTTCCGGCAGCAGCGCGATGCGATGATTGTCGACCAGCATCTGCACGAAGTTCTTCGCTTCGGCGCCGGCCGCGACCGGCGACTTCACCGCAGCAAGCAGCAACTCGGCTACTTGCGTGCGCGTCACCTTCGGGCTCGACGCGACCGACAGCACTTCCGGCAGACGCGCAACCTGGGCCAGCTCTTGCACGAGCGTGGACCAGGCGGCGATGTCACCTCCCTCGGCCACGCGGAACAGCGCTTCTGCGTAAGGGCGGGCGATGGTTGCAAGTTCGGCCATGATCAGAGCTCGGCTTTCAGTTGATTCAGCAGTTGGGCGTGGGCCGTTTGATCGACTTCGCGCTTCAGGATCTGCTCGGCGCCCTTCACGGCCAGCGAGGCGACTTCGCCACGCAGCGCTTCGCGCGCCTTCACGATTTGCTGTTCTGCTTCCGCTTTCGCCTGAGCGACGATGCGGGCGGCTTCAGCCTGGGCGTTGGCCTTGATTTCCTCGGCGACCGCCTGGGCACGCTTTTCAGCGTCGGCGATGCGCTGCTGGCCGTCGTTGCGGGCCTGCGCGAGTTCCTGGTCCACGCGCTTGTGCGCTGCGTCGAGTTCCGCCTTGCCCTTCTCCGCGGCGGCGAGGCCGTCGGCGATCTTCTTCGAACGTTCGTCGAGGGCGTTGATCAACGGCGGCCACACGAATTTCATCGTGAACCACGCGAGGACCAGGAACACGACCATTTGCGCAAACAGAGTTGCGTTGAGATTCACGGTGTTTCCTTATCTGCTATTCCGGAAAAATGAAACGGTAAGGCGCTCATCGAGTTGCATTCGATCAGCGCCCCAAGTCTCCGTTCCGCCCTGCGCCGGCTCACGCCGGACGCAAATTTCCGTGGAACCTTAGCCTGCGAGCTTCGACAGGAGCGGGTTCGCGAACGCGAACAGCATTGCGACACCAACGCCGATCAGGAATGCAGCGTCGATCAGGCCGGCCAGCAGGAACATCTTCGTTTGCAGCGGGTTGATGAGTTCCGGCTGACGCGCGCAGGCTTCGATGTACTTGCCACCCATCAGCGCGATACCGATACAGGCGCCGATAGCACCCAGGCCGATGATGATGCCGATACCGATGGCGGTCAGACCCTGGATGTTGGCGATGTAAGCTTGCATGATCACTCCTTTGTGAAAAGACTTGGAACTGAGAATTAAAAAACTAAAACGGAAACTCTTTTTTGCACGCCGCGCTTGATGCCGCTTAGTGCTTGTCGTGCGCCTGGCCGAGATACACCAGCGTCAGCATCATGAAAATGAATGCCTGCAACAGAACAATCAGGATGTGGAAGATTGCCCAGACGCTACCCGCGATCACATGACCAACGAAGCCGAGGAACGTTGCGTCGCCACCGAAGCTCCACATGCTGCCGAGCAGGGCGATCAACAGGAACAACAGCTCACCCGCGTACATGTTGCCGAACAACCGCATGCCGAGCGAGACGGTCTTCGCGAGGTATTCGACGATGTTCAGCGCGAGGTTCGGGATCCACAGCAGCGGGTGGGCACCGAACGGCGCCGACAGCAGCTCATGTACGAAACCGCCCGCGCCCTTGATCTTGATGCTGTAGTAGATCATCAGGACGAACACGCCGAGCGCGATGCCGAGCGTGCCGTTCAGGTCGGCCGTCGGAACGATGCGATGGTGGGAAATCACGTCCGACAGACCGAGCAGGCCGATCACGCGGCCCGGCAGGTCGACCGGGAGGAAGTCGAGGGAGTTCATCAGCGCGACCCACACGAACACCGTGAGGGCGAGCGGAGCGATGAAGGTGCGGTTGCCGTGGACGATGGCCTTCGACTGGTCCTCGACCATTTCGACCAGCATCTCGATCGCGCACTGGAAGCGGCCCGGCACGCCCGAGGTCGCCTTGCGGGCGGCCAGGCGCAGCAGGACGAACGTCACGATGCCGCAGACGATCGACCAGAACAGCGTGTCGAGGTTCCAGACATGAATGTCGAAAATCGACGTCTGATGCGCGGTGGAAAAGTTCTGCAAGTGGTGCGCAATGTACTCGGACGGATCCGGACCGCGCGTGCCTTCGCTAGCTGCCATATCGTTAATGCCACCCAAATTGTCGAAAATCGTTTTGCCCCGTTCCGCAACACGCTATTGCGGGAACGGGCCGTGCGGTTCGTTGTCGAAACCGCACGCTGCTTGTTTCTTATCGCCAGGCCAGCGCGATCCAGTACGTCTTCAGCACGACGAGGTAGGTGACGAGGAGTGCCGGCCAATGCACGCCGGCATAGCCGTACGCCACTGCAGCGAACATCCCGATCGTCACGCCGAGCTTCAGGGCCTCGCCCATCACCCAGCTGATCACGGTGGCCGAGCCACCTGCCTTCAGTCGTGCCACGAACAACGCGCTTGGCACCCAGCCGATCGCCCCGCCCAGAAACGCGGACTGCGCAGCGGCGCCCGGCGACTTTGAAAACAGCCACCACGCCAGCGTTGCAACCAGGGACAAGACCACCTGCGCGACAACCACCTTGCGGGGGGTTACGCGCGACGGCTTGCTCACGTTCGGACCGAACAGCCTCTCGGCGTCCGTCCGCGTGAGCGGAACGATGTTGTTATCTTGCTGCTCGGCATCCCAGTCATCATCGGACTCGCGCCACTCGCCGGCTGCTGAAGCGGTGCGTTGCGCTCGGGGACCATCGTGCCTGTCGTTCGGCGCCTGACCCGCCATCGCAATCTTCCGCAAAATCCTTGAATCCGGCCCCAAGCTTTCCGAAAGCTTTCAGGGGTGCCTAGCTAACAAATCCGGGCGATTGTAAGCGATAGTTGCAAGTGATTCAAGGCTTTAGACGCGACAAAAACCTGCGTAAAACGACGCCTCATCATGTGAAAAACGCGCGAATCGACGACGTACGATGACAGTTGTAAGGTCGGGTTTTCGTACCGGTATTTCTTGCACGGAAAAGTGCGGTGACAACGAATCGGTGTGACATGGACGCCTGGGGCGAACGTCGTCGGCGCGACGCGATCGCAGCAGGAATTCTGCCGTGACACAGCCACGGAAAATGACCGGGCGCGACGACGCAGGAGAGACGAAATACCTGTGGCCACGCCGCCGGGCGCGGCGCGCGAAATGCGATCGGCGCGAACGCGCCGATGCGTGAAATCAGTTGCTGCGGCACCACAGAAGATCGACTGTGGTGCCGCAGGGCCTATCAACAGCCCCGGCCTCACAATGATCGCGAATGCTGTGCGCCTTACAGGACGATCACGAAATGCGCCTGTGCGGCACGCCCTCCCCCGCTCGCTCAACCGTGAACGAGCAGCCACGCGCCCAGTGCCGCGCTCACCAGCGCGAACGGGATCGACACCGCGTGAAACGGCAGCCACATCCGCGGCTCCTTCGCGAGACGCACCGCGATCAGGTTCGCGAGCGAGCCGATCGCGAATCCGAAGCCGCCGACCGAAACGCCGAACGCGAGTGCCCGCCAGTCTTGCGTGAATTCCGACAACAGAATCGCCGCCGGCACGTTGCTGATTCCCTGCGACAGCACCGCGCCTGCCGCGAACACGCGCAGCGGCGAGTCGAGGCGGGCCCGCGCGATCGCGTCATGGACGACAGGCAGCGCGGCCGCGCTGCGCAGCACGACGAACATCAGCACAAAGATCAGCAGCAGCAGCCAGTCGATCTTCAGGACTGCGTCACGTTTTGCAATCAGCAGCGCGATCACGACCGCGATCAGGCCCGGTACCGGATGATGTGCGTCGGCGAGCAGCACGAATGCGCCGAACAGCACCGCCGCGAGCAGCGCGTGCATGCGCTGCACGGCGACCTTCTCGACATCTCCCGACAGGTCGAGCGGCTTCGCGCGAAACGCGCATGCGGTCAGTACGAGCAGCAGCGCCATCAGCGCCAACGCGAGCGGCCCGAGCGTGACGACGAAGCGGCCGAACGACACGCCGCTCAATTGCCACAGGAACAGATTCTGAGGATTGCCAAGCGGCGTCGCGACGGACCCCGCATTGACGGCCAGCGCGACGGCGATCACGAGGCGCCGGAACGGCAGCGGTGTCAGCGCGCGCAGCGACACCATCAGCGGCACGACGACGAACAGCGCGACGTCGTTGGTGAGCCACATCGCGAGTACCGCCGCGAACACCACGAGCAGCATCGCGAGCCCGCGCTCGGAATGCACGTGATGCACGATGCGATGCGCGAACCACATCAGGAATCCGGACAGCTCGAGCGCCTTGGTCAGCATCAGCAAGCCCGCGAGCGTCACGACGGTCTGCCAGTCGACCAGACCAGCCAGCGCGGCGATTGGTTGCGGACGCAACCATTGAAGAGCAATCAGCGCAAGCGCCAGCGTGGTGAGCACCGGCTCCTGCATCAACCATCCAACCCACCGGCGCGGCGTGGCCGCGCTCATGTTCTTCATCAATCGCGCCTCGTTATTCTTCGGTCGCGACGTTGCCGCGCAGACGCACGAGAATGCCCTCGAGCGCGTCGAGGTTGCCGAAGTCGATCATCACCTGCCCTCGCCCGCGGCGGCCCAGCTTGATCTTCACGGTCGACGCAAGCAGGTCGGACAACTCTTCTTCGAGACGGCGCGTGTCGCGGCCGCCATCGTCTTTCGCGCGCGCCTTCACCGCCGGCACTTCCTTCGTCGTGTGCGCGACCAGCTTCTCGGTCTCGCGCACCGACATCCGCTTGTTGACGACCTGGTGCGCGAGCGTGATCTGCGTCGCCGCGTCGACCGCAAGCAGCGCACGCGCGTGGCCCATGTCGAGATCGCCGGCCAGCAGCATCGTCTGCACCGGCGACGCAAGGTTCAGCAGGCGCAGCAGGTTCGACACCGCGCTGCGCGAACGGCCGACCGATTCGGCCGCCTGCTCGTGCGTGAAACCGAATTCGTCGAGCAGGCGCTGGATACCGTGCGCCTCTTCCAGCGGGTTCAGATCTTCGCGCTGGATGTTCTCGATCAGCGCCATCGCCGCGGCAGCCTGATCGGACACGTCCTTCACCAGCACCGGCACTTCGTCGAGGCCGGCCAGGCGCGCCGCGCGGAAACGCCGCTCGCCCGCGATGATCTCGTATTTATCAGACGAAATCGGCCGCACCAGGATCGGCTGCATCACGCCTTGCGCGCGAATGCTGGCCGCCAGCTCCTGCAGGCTCCCCTCGTCCATCCGCGTGCGCGGCTGGTACTTGCCGGCCTGCAGCTTGCCGAGCGCGAGCGTGTTCGGTGCGCCTTCGATCTTCACCGCTTCGGTGATGTCCGCACTGCCGCCGAGCAGCGCTTCGAGGCCACGTCCCAAGCCCTTCTTCTTTGGTACCGCGTTCATGTCTTTCTTCCTCGCTTCGCTCATGTCCGGATCACGACACCTCGAACGCGCGCACGCGGTCGATCATCTCGGCACCGAACTGGAGATACGCCTGCGCACCGCGCGAGTTGCGGTCGAACACGACGCCCGGCAACCCGTAACTCGGCGCTTCCGCCAGGCGCACGTTGCGCGGAATCACCGCGTCGAACACCTTGTCGCCGAAGTGCGCTTTCAGTTGATCGGAGACTTGCTGCTGCAGCGTGATGCGCGGATCGAACATCACGCGCAGCAAGCCGATGATCTTCAGGTCGCGGTTCATGTTCGCGTGAACCTGCTTGATCGTGTTGACGAGATCCGACAGACCTTCCAGCGCGAAGTACTCGCACTGCATCGGGATCACGACGCCATGCGCCGCGCACAGGCCGTTCAGTGTCAGCAGCGACAGCGTCGGCGGGCAGTCGATCAACACGAAGTCGTATTCGTCGCCCACGCGCTCGAGCGCAGCCTTCAGCCGGCGCTCGCGGTTGTCGATGCTGATCAGTTCGATCTCGGCACCGGACAGCTCGCGGTTGGCCGGCAGCACGTCGTACGTGACGCCTTCCGGACGCACACGCGCGTCGGTCACCGATACGCCGTCGACCAGGACTTCGTACACGGTCGACTCGCAGGAGGCCTTGTCGATCCCGCTGCCCATCGTCGCGTTGCCCTGCGGGTCGAGATCGATCAGCAGGACTCGTTGCTCCTGCGCTGCAAGGCTTGCGGCGAGATTGACCGATGTCGTCGTCTTGCCGACGCCCCCCTTCTGGTTCGCAACGCAGAAGATCTTTGCCATCGTTGGTGTGTTCCCTTTACCTTCAAACAAACGGCGCGCAACCGCGCGCCTTCAATTCGCCTCGTCGACGGTGACCTCGATCAGATGCCGTTCGGCATTGAGCATCGGTACCGCCAGCCGCATCGTCTGCTTTACGCGACTGCCTTCCGGCAGCCGTGCAATTTCGTCGTTCGGGTGGACACCCTTCATTGCCCAGATCGATCCGCCGGGCGCGACGAGATGTCGAGCAAGTTTAACGAAGTCGGATAGATCCGCGAAAGCGCGGGATACGATCATGTCGAATTTTTCCGGCACTTCGATGCCCGGCTGCAGCGATTCGACCCGCCCGGTGACGACCGACAGATTCGCGAGCTTCAGTTCCGCGCGCATCTGCGTCTGGAATGCAGACTTCTTCTGCACGATATCGTTCAGCGTCACATGCCAGTCCGGCTGGACGATCGCCAGCACGATACCGGGCAATCCGCCGCCCGAACCCACGTCGAGCACGCGCGCCGATACGCCGCCGCGCAGGTGCGGAACGATGGAGAGCGAATCGAGAATGTGCTGGATCATCATCTGCTTCGGGTCGCGGATCGCGGTCAGGTTGTAGACCGCGTTCCACTTGCCGAGCAGCGCGACATACTCGAGCAGCTGGTTGCGCTGGGCTTCCGTCAATGCGATGTCGAGCGCGGCCGTGCCGTCGACAAGCATCTGTTCAAGAACGTCCCGATTAACCGCCGGCGCGCGACGCGCCGTCATTGTTGCGTCGGGACGGTGCCGTCCCCCTGCTCCGTCGCCTCTGCGGCGGCGCCGGTACGACGGCCGAGGCCACGGCGCTTCAGGTGCACCATCAGCAGCGAGATCGCAGCCGGCGTCACGCCGGAGATGCGCGAGGCCTGGCCGATCGTTTCCGGCCGGAACTCGTTGAGCTTCTGGCTCACTTCGAACGACAGGCCACGCACCTCGCGGTAATCGATACCGTCCGGCAGGCGCGTGTTCTCGTTCGCATCGTTGCGCTCGATCTCGCTGGCCTGACGCTCGATATAGCCCTGATATTTAATGCCGATCTCGACCTGCTCCTTGATCTGTTCGAGCAGTACCGGATCGTCGGCCAGCGGCTCCGCCGGCGCGCATTCCCCGCCCTTCAGGCCGCACACGCCGTCATAGCTGATGCCCGGGCGGCGCAGCAGTTCGGCGAGGCTGTACTCATGGTCGATCGCCTTGCCAAGCAATGCGGTCGCCTCTTCCGGCGGTAGCGTCTTCGGCGTGACCCACGTCGACTTCAGTCGTTCGGTTTCACGTGAAACAGCGTCGCGCTTCCGGCTGAATGCATCCCAGCGGGCATCGTCGACCAGACCCAGCTCGCGGCCAATCTCGGTCAGGCGCATATCCGCATTGTCTTCACGCAGGCTCAGGCGGTACTCGGCACGGCTGGTGAACATCCGGTACGGTTCGGCCACGCCACGCGTGACGAGGTCGTCGACCAGCACGCCAAGATAGGCCTGATCGCGACGCGGGCACCATGCGTCCTTTTCCTGCACGTAACGGCCAGCATTCAGGCCGGCCAGCAGGCCTTGTGCGGCCGCTTCCTCGTAGCCAGTCGTGCCATTGATCTGGCCCGCAAAGAACAGCCCGTTGATTGCCTTCGTCTCGAGCGACGCCTTCAGCGCACGCGGATCGAAGTAGTCGTACTCGATCGCGTAGCCAGGACGCAGGATGTGCGCGTTCTCGAGGCCGCGCATCGAATGCACGAGTTCGAGCTGCACGTCGAACGGCAAACTCGTCGAAATCCCGTTCGGATAGAACTCGTTGGTCGTCAGCCCTTCCGGCTCGAGGAAGATCTGATGCGACTCCTTCGACGCGAACCGGTGGATCTTGTCCTCGATCGACGGGCAGTAACGCGGACCGACGCCTTCGATCACGCCTGTATACATAGGCGAGCGGTCGAGGCCGCCGCGGATGATGTCGTGGGTGCGCTCGTTCGTATGCGTGACCCAGCACGGCAGCTGCTGCGGATGCTGCTCGGCACGGCCCAGGAACGAGAACACCGGGATCGGATCGAGGTCGCCCGGCTGCTCATCCAGCTTCGAGAAGTCGATCGAACGGCCATCGATACGCGGCGGCGTACCGGTCTTCAGGCGGCCCTGCGGCAGCCTCAGCTCCTTCAGGCGCGCCGACAGCGACACGGCCGCCGGATCGCCCGCGCGACCGCCCGTGTAGTTGTTCAGGCCAACGTGAATCTTGCCGTCGAGGAACGTGCCGGCCGTCAGCACCACCGCGCGGGCGCTGAAGCGGATGCCGATCTGCGTGACGGCGCCGATCACCCGGTCGCCTTCGACCATCAGGTCGTCGACGGCCTGCTGGAACAGCCACAGGTTCGGCTGATTCTCGAGCCGGTGGCGGATCGCCGCCTTGTACAGGATGCGGTCGGCCTGCGCGCGCGTTGCACGCACGGCCGGGCCCTTCGACGAATTGAGGATCCGGAACTGGATACCGCTCTCGTCCGTCGCGGCGGCCATCGCGCCGCCGAGCGCATCGACTTCCTTGACCAGATGGCCTTTGCCAATACCGCCGATCGACGGATTGCAGCTCATCTGCCCGAGTGTTTCGATGTTGTGGGTCAGCAGCAGCGTCTTCGCACCCATACGCGCGGATGCCAGCGCGGCTTCCGTGCCGGCGTGCCCGCCACCGACGACGATGACGTCAAATTCTGTGGGAAAAAGCATGGTGGATTCCGTACACAGGACTGCGCACGAACCTATCAGAGAAATGTATGGGCCGAATTATAGCGGGTTCGCTTTTCACCCGAAGACCGTCCGAATGGTAGGGCCGGTTCATTTGGCCACTTTTTTCGGCCGAATAGCCAGACTGTGCCATCTAGCCAGCTTTGGCGGCGCTATCGCGACCTCAGCGCACATCGTCAAGCTGTGCAAAACCACGGATCGCGCAAGGGGTCGCGAGACCCGACATCGCTGTGGCCACACAGTATTTCCGGTCGATCGCCCGGCACTTATCCCCTGTGTTGCTCACCACCTGTCGCCGAAGTATTGCCGCCCACCCAACGCTCATTACGCTGTGGAGCCCAGCCAAACGTGCGCCCTACTTTCGTCACAGGGCTTCCACTTGTTGCGCCGGCACTTATCCCCACACCCAATCCAGCGCCGCGTCGCCCTGCTCCCGAAAACAAAAACGGCGTGTTTCACGTGAAACACGCCGCCCGTTTCCCGCCAGCCGGCCCATCCATCAAGCCGTTTTCTTCGCCAGCCCGAGGTAGGTTTCGATCACGCGCGGATTCTGCGCCAGCTCGGCCGCCGGCCCTTCCAGCGCAAATTCACCCGTCTCCAGCACATAGCCGTAATCCGAGATCTGCAGCGCGGCCCGCGCGTTCTGCTCGATCAGCAACGTCGCGACGCCTGTGCCCCGCAACGCGCTGATGATATGAAAAATCTCCTTCACGATCAGCGGTGCCAGCCCGAGGCTCGGTTCGTCGAGCATCAACAGGTCCGGCTTGCCCATCAGCGCACGACCCACGGCAAGCATCTGCCGCTCGCCGCCCGATAGCGTGCCGGCAGCCTGCTTACGCCGCTCCTTCAGCCGAGGAAACAGCGCAAATACGTGATCGAGCTGGTCGAGAAAGTTCGACTCCCCCGCGAGCTTGCGTCGATACGCACCCAGCACGAGGTTGTCCTCGACCGTCATCGTGCTGAACAGCTCGCGCTTTTCCGGCACGAGGCACATCCCGCGCGCGACGCGTTGCTCGACCGGCAACGCCGCGACATCATTGCCACGGTACACAACCGCGCCCGACGCATGTCCGGTCACCGGCAGCGCGCCCATGATCGCGTTCAGCAGCGTCGACTTGCCGGCGCCGTTCGGGCCGATCACGCTGACGATCCGCCCTGCGCCGACCTTGATCGCCGCGCCGTGCAGCGCCTCGACCTTCCCGTAACGCACCGCCAGCCCGCGCACCTCGAGAATCGGCATCGTCGTGTTTGTCATCACTCCACCCCGCCCAGATACGCTTCGAGCACCGCCGGATCCTGCTGCACGTCCTGCGGCAGCCCCTCCGCGATCCGCGTGCCGAACTCCATCACCACCAGCCGGTCGGTGAGGTTCATCACGAAATCCATGTCATGTTCCACGAGCAACACGCTCATCCCTTCGGCCTTCAGGCGCCGCAACAGATCGGCGAGCTGCTGCTTCTCCTGGTAACGCAGCCCGGCGGCCGGCTCGTCGAGCAGCAGCAGCGTCGGATCGCAGCACAGCGCGCGGGCGATTTCGAGAATCCGCTGCTGGCCAAGCGCGAGGCTGCCCGCTTCGTCGTACATGTGCTTTTCCAGCCCGACGCGGCGAATCTGCCGCGCCGCTTCGGCCAGCAACTGCGCTTCCTCGTGCGCATTGAGCCGCGCGATGCTGCGCCACACGCCCGTATGGCCGCGCAGGTGCGCGCCGATCGCGACGTTCTCGAGCACCGTCATTGTCGGCAGCAGCTTCACGTGCTGGAACGTCCGGCCAATCCCGCGCCGGACGATCTGGCGCGACGTGAGCCCGTCGATCCGCTCGCTGCGGAACGTAATCGTGCCGCCGGTCGGCTGCAGCACGCCGGTCACGAGGTTGAACGTGGTGGACTTGCCCGCGCCGTTCGGGCCGATCAGCCCGATGATCTGCCCCGCTTTCACGTCGAAGCTGACGTCGTTGACGGCCACCAGCCCGCCGAACTGCTTGCGCGCGTTGTCGACGACGAGCAGCGGCTCGCCCGCCACCGGCTTCGCACGCTGCGGCAGCGGATCGGCGTGGTCGGGCACGTGCGCACGCGGCCCGCGCGGAAACAGCTTCGCGACGAACGGCCATACGCCCTGGCGCGCGTACTGCAGCAGCAGCACCATCAGCACGCCAAACACGATGATCTCGAAGTTGCCTTCGGAGCCGAGCAGCTTCGGCAGCAGCGTCTGCAGGTAGTCCTGCAGCACGGTGAGGATCGCCGCGCCGAGCACCGCGCCCCACACGTGCGACACGCCGCCGACCACGGCCATGAACAGGAATTCGATCCCGTGGTTCAGGCCGAACGGCGTCGGGTTCACCGCGCGCTGCAGGTGCGCGTACAGGAAGCCCGACACCGCCGCGAGCACGGCCGCGTAGACGAAGATCACGACGCGCATCCACGCGGTGTTCACGCCCATCGCCTCGGCCATCACACCGCCGCCGCGCAGCGCGCGAATCGCGCGGCCGGGCCGGCTGTTGAGCAGGTTCTGCACCGACACGATCGCGACCAGCACGACGGCCCAGATCAGGAAGTACAGGCTGCGGCCGCTTTCGAGCACGATGCCGAACAGGTTCAGCGCCGGAATCCCGTTGATCCCGTCGTACTTGCCGAGCATCTCGAGGTTGCCGAACAGATAGAACAGCGCGAGGCCCCACGCGATCGTGCCGAGCGGCAGGAAGTGCCCCGACAGTCTCATCGTGACCGCGCCGAGCACGAGCGCGACGAGCGCCGTCAGCACGACGCCGACGATCAGCGCGAGCCACGGCGACACGCCGTATTGCGTCGTCAGGAACGCGGTCGCATACGCGCCGATGCCGACGAACGCGGCCTGCCCGAAGCTCGTCATCCCGCCGACGCCCGTCAGCAGCACGAGCCCGATCGCGACGATCGCGTAGAGGCCGATGTAGTTCAGCAGCGTGATCCAGTACTCGGGCACCTGCAGCGCGCCGGGCAGCACCGGCAACGCGAACAGCACCACGAGAAACACCCAGAAGGTCTTGTTGCGCACCATCGTCTTCATCGCGTCACTCCTCTTCCTCTTCCGCGTGCGGCGTCGCGAAACTGCGCCACAGCAGCACCGGGATGATCAGCGTGAACACGATCACTTCCTTGTACGCGCTCGCCCAGAACGATGAATACGATTCGAGCACGCCGACGAGCAGCGAACCGGCTGCCGCGAGCGGATAGCTGACCAGCCCGCCGATGATCGCGCCGACGAAACCCTTCAGGCCGATCAGGAAGCCGGAGTCGTAATAGATCGTCGTCAGCGGACCGACGAGGATGCCGGACAGCACACCGAGCCCCGCCGCCAGCGTGAACGCGAGCCGCCCTGCTTCGGTCGTGCCGATACCGACGAGCCGCGCGCCGAGCCGGTTCACGGACGTCGCGCGCAGCGCCTTGCCGGCGATCGTCCGGCCGAAGTACACGTAGAGCGCACCGATCAGCACCAGCGCGGTCACGACCACGAGGATGCTCTGCACCGATACCGTCATGCTGCCGATCGACAGCGACGCATCCGCGAAGCCGTTGGTGCGCGAACCTTCCGCGCCGAACATCACGAGCCCGAGGCCGACCATCGCGAAATGGACGGCGACCGACACGATCAGCAGCAGCAGCGTCGTGCCTTCGGCGATCGGCTGATACACGAGCCGGTAGACGAACGGCCCCATCGGCACGACGATCGCGAGCGTCAGCGCGATCTGCGCGAGCATCGGCAACGGCTGCGCGGCAAAGCCGCGCGTCACCGCGAACACCGCGAGCGGCAGCAGCACGTAGCGGCTCGCGAGCGTCGCCAGCGTGCGTCCGAGCTGATGGCGGCGTTCGCGATGGCGGATCAGGCCGCCGACTTCCAGCAGGAAGCACGCGATGCCCATCACGAACAGCAGCCAGCAGGTGGCGGGAAATTTCTGCGCCTGCAACGCCGCAAGCGTGAGCGCACCGTAGGCGACGAATTCGCCCTGGGGAATGAAGATCACCCGCGTGACGGAAAACACCAGCACGAGCGCCAGCGACAGCAATGCATAAATGGCGCCGGTCGTGATGCCGTCTTGCGCGAGGATCGCCGCAATCGAGAGATCCATACGTTTCGTGTATCGAGAATGCTGCGGAGAAACGGCGACGGGAACGGCCCGCGCGCGCGGACGGCAAGACCGGGGTGTCAGGCGTCGTGCGGCGGCTTCCCGGAGATTCCATGCGGCGCGGACACGGGCCGCGAGGCCCGCCGCGCTGCCGACGGCGGGCACGGCACCGTTCGCGCCGCACCCGCCGGTTTCACGTGATGCTTACTCGGCCTGCAGCTTCCACTTGCCGTCGACGATCTGCACCATCACGCGCGCACGCGTGTCGAAGCCGTTGTGATCGGTCGGCGTCATGTTGATCACGCCGTGCGACACGGGCAGGTCCTTCACGCTCTCGAGCGATGCGCGCAGCGCCTCGCGGAACGCCTCGGTGCCCGGCTGGCCCTTCTTCAGCGCATCGGGAATCGCACGCTGCAGCAGCAGCCCCGCATCCCACGCATGCCCGCCGAAGGTCGACAGCGAACCCGCACCGTACGCCTTCTCGTACGCGGCCTTGTAGCCGAGCGCCGGCTTCTTCACCGGATTCGAATCGGGCAGCTGGTCGGTCACGAGCACCGGGCCGGCCGGCAGGATCTCGCCTTCGCAATCCTTGCCGCATACGCGCAGGAAGTCGTTGTTCGCGACGCCGTGCGTCTGGTACACCTTGCCCTTGTAGCCGCGCTCCTTCAGCGTCTTGGCCGGCAGCGCGGCCGGCGTGCCGGAACCGGCGATCAGCATCGCGTCGGGATTCGAACCCATCAGCTTCAGCACCTGCCCCATCACCGATGCGTCGGTGCGGTTGTAGCGCTCGTTCGACACGACCTTCAACCCGTTCTTCGCGGCGGCCGCGTCGAACGTCTTGTACCAGCTATCGCCGTACGCGTCCGCGAAGCCGATGAAGCCGACCGTCTTCACGCCATGCTTCGCCATGTAGCCGGCGATCGCGTCGGCCATCAACTGGTCGTTCTGCGGCACCTTGAACATCCACGCGCGCTTCGCGTCCATCGGCGCGATGATCTGCGCGCTCGCCGCGAGCGAGATCGTCGGCGTCTTGCCCTGCGACACCGGATCGAGCATCGCGAGCGAGTTCGGCGTGACGGACGAACCGATGATCGCGTCGACGTGATCCTCGTCGATCAGCTTGCGCACGTTCTGCACCGCGCGGCTCGTGTCGGACGCATCGTCGAGCACGATGTACTGCACGCTCTTGCCCGCGATTTCCTTCGGCAGCAGTGCAATCGTGTTCTTTTCAGGAATCCCGAGCGAGGCGGCCGGCCCGGTGGCCGACAACGTCACGCCGATCTTCACCTGGGCCGACGCCGTGGCCGCCGCACACACGAGGCCCGCTGCAACCAGAACCTCCATCCATCGATTCATCTTCATTTAGGTTGTCTCCAAACGCTGCTCGAAAAATCCGCGGGTCGCTCGGGCGGCTCCCGGCCCTCAAACAAGTTAATAAGTTAATTATCTCTCCGCACCGCGTCTACGCTCGTTTTCCCGTGAAACGCCGGCGCCGCGATCGCGCCCCGGCGACACCGTGCGCTCGCGCGCCAGCGCACGCACGGAAGCAGTCGCTCGACCACGATGCGTGGCGGCAATGTCGTCAGGATGAAGGAAGCGGAGAAATGCGGCATTGCGCGCGCGGCGATCGATGCGGAGGCAACCATCGCCGGAAAATCGACTGGCCGGGCCGGGTTCAGCCCTTCGCGCGGGCGGCGCAAGATCGGAAAACCGGTAGTTCATGCGAACGGGAAGGCAAAGCCGAATTCGAATCCGGACGGCGCATCCGATGCGGACGCAACGACCGCCGAAGCCGCCGTGCCGGCATATCGCGCCGGAGCGCGCATGCGGGCCGCAGGACGGCTCGCGACAACCGGTGCATACCGATGCGTGTCCGACCCCGAACGAGCGGCGCCAGCCGCCCTTCGTGCCCCGATCCGTCGCTCTGCGCTTCTCATCCAACCGTACTCCCTCTTCTGCATTGTGCTTGTAGGAGAACTGCCGACCGATTTTCCCGACCGCGCGGTCGGCGAAAGCTGAGTGTAACGGACGCGTTTTGCGCACGCCAACCGGGTAAGCCCGAACGGCATGCACGCCGCTGCGCGCCCGCGGCGATCGACTGGCAGGAATGGACGAAAACGAGGGGACGAGACGCAGGTGATGCGATGCAGAAGCGGGCGCGAAGCATGCGGCGCCGGTCACCTGCACCATCAATGAAAATTCGCGCACACAAATGAAAAAGCGCTGTTGGATTCCGTCCAACAGCGCTTTGGGGCCGGGCACTTTGTGCCTCGATTGTCTCCTCGTTCTCCACCTGCAAATTCGTTTCGCGGTGCATCAGAACTGAGACGAAGATTAAAGGACCTTTCACCCTGCGACAACTTAGCATTTACCCCTATGGTGCATCGCCGCACGAAAATGGGGCACCAGACCTGCCTCGCGGCGCCTGCCGGAGCCCGCCGCGACGGCCTTCCGGGCCCCGCCGGATGGTGCTTCGCATCAACGCGCCGCAACGCCCTGTCACGACGGCCTGAGCGTCTTGACCCGCGCGACCATCTCGCCGACGATCCCGCGCCGGAACGCAAGCACGCATGCGATGAAGATCAGCCCCGTGACGATCGTCGCCGATTCGCCGAGCGAGTGGAACCAGCCGATCCCGGTGGTCGACGCGAGCCATTCGCCGATGTCGCCGAGACGGTCCTCCAGCGCGACGATCAGTGCCGCGCCGAGCAGCGGCCCGAACAGCGTGCCCATTCCGCCGACGAGCGTCATCAGCACGACGAGGCCCGACATCGTCCAATACGCGTCCGACAGCGTCTCGAAGCCGAGCACCAGCACCTTCAGCGAGCCGGCCAGCCCCGCGAGCCCGGCCGACAGGACGAACGCGAGCAGCTTGAAGCGGTCGGTGTCGTAGCCGAGCGAGATCGCGCGCGCCTCATTCTCCTTGATCGCGACGAGCACCTGGCCGAACGGCGAGTGCACGATCCGCACGATGAACGCGCACGCGGCGACGATCACCGCGAGCATGACGTAGTACAGCGCGACGTCGTTCGACAGGTCGACGAGCCCGAACAGGTGCCCGCGCGGCACGCCTTGCAGCCCGTCCTCGCCATGCGTGAATGGCGCCTGCAGGTAGATGAAGTAGACCATCTGCGCGAACGCGAGCGTGATCATCGCGAAATAGATGCCCTGCCGGCGAATCGCGAACAGGCCGACGACCAGCCCGAGCAGCGTCGCCGCGACGGTGCCGGCAAGCACGCCGAGCTCCGGCGTGACGCCGAGCGTCTGGATCGCATAGCCGGTTGCATAGCCGGCGGTCGCGAGGAACATCGCATGGCCGAACGACAGCAGCCCCGTATAGCCGATCAGCAGGTTGAACGCGGCCGCGAACAGCGCGAACGTGAGCACCTTCATCACGAACACCGGATAGGCGCCGATGAAGGGTGCGACGAGCAGTGCGGCGAGCAGCACGCCGTAGAGCACTTTTCTCTGCATCATTTTTCCTTGCCGAACAGGCCCGCCGGGCGGATCAGCAGCACGATCGCCATGATCACGAACACGACCGTGGCCGACGCTTCCGGATAGAACACGCGCGTGAAGCCCTCGATCACGCCGAGCAGCAGCCCGGTGATGATCGAGCCGAGAATCGAGCCCATCCCGCCGATCACGACCACCGCGAACACGGTGATGATCATCGGCTGGCCCATCAGCGGCGACACCTGGATCACCGGCGCGGCGAGCACGCCCGCGAAGGCCGCGAGCGCGACGCCGAAGCCGTAGGTGAGCGTGATCATCATCGGCACGTTCACGCCGAACGCCTCGACGAGCTTCGGATTCTCGGTACCCGCGCGCAGATACGCGCCCAGGCGCGTCTTCTCGATCACGAACCAGGTCACGAGACACACCGCGAGCGACGCGACGACCACCCACGCGCGGTAGTTCGGCAGGTACATGAAGCCGAGATTGGTCGCGCCGGACAGTTGCGACGGTACGTCGTACGGCTGGCCGGACGATCCGTAGATCGACCGGAACACGCCTTCGACGACGAGCGTGAGCCCGAACGTGAGCAGCAGCCCGTACAGGTGATCGAGCTTGTACAGCCAGCGCAGCATCGAGCGCTCGATCACGATCCCGAACGCGCCGACGATCAGCGGCGCGAGCACGAGCATCGCCCAGTACGGCAACCCGAAGTACGACAGCCCCATCCATGCGAGCATCGCGCCCAGCATGAACAGCGCGCCGTGCGCGAAGTTGATCACGTTGAGCAGCCCGAAGATCACCGCGAGCCCGAGGCTCAGGATCGCGTAGAACGAGCCGTTGACGAGCCCGAGCAGCAACTGGCTCAGCATCGCCGGCAACGGAATGCCAAAGATTTCCATCGACTTAGCCGTCAGGTTGAGTTTCGTTGCGTGCGCAACGTCAGAGCCGTCACGCACGCGGGCGGCGCAGCGGGCGCATCGCTGCAGCCGCCGCCACGCGCTACCGCGCCGCGCTTACTTCCACAGCGCGCAGCGCGATTCCTGCTTGGTGCCGAACGCCTGGTCGCCCGGAATCGTCGCGAGCACCTTGTAGTAGTCCCACGGCTCTTTCGATTCCGACGGCTTCTTCACTTCCATCAGGTACATGTCGTGGATCATGCTGCCGTCCGCGCGGATATAGCCCTTCGCGTAGAAGTCGTTGATCTTGATCTTCTTCAGCTCGGCCATCACCTTGTCGGAGTCGGTCGTGCCGGCGGCCTGCACGGCCTTCAGGTAGGTCGTCACCGACGAGTAGTCGGCCGCCTGCAGGCTCGACGGCATCTTCTTCATCTTGCCGAAGTAGCGCTGCGCCCACTGGCGCGATGCCGCATCGCGGTTCCAGTACCAGCTGTCGGTCAGCACGAGGCCCTGGGTCGTTTCGAGGCCGAGGCTGTGCACGTCGTCGATGAACATCAGCAGCGCGGCGATCTTCATCGTCTTCGTGATGCCGAATTCCTTCGCGGCCTTGATCGCGTTGATCGTGTCGCCGCCGGCGTTCGCGAGGCCGAGGATCTGCGCCTTCGATGCCTGCGCCTGCAGCAGGAACGACGAGAAGTCCGACGCCGACAGCGGGTGACGCACCGCGCCGAGCACCTGGCCGCCGTTCGCCTTGACGACGTCCGACGTGTTCTTTTCCAGTGCCTTGCCGAACGCATAGTCGGCGGTCAGGAAGAACCAGGTCTTGCCGCCCTGCTTCACCACGGCCGAACCGGTGCCCTTCGCGAGCGCCATCGTGTCGTATGCGTAGTGGACCGTGTACGGCGTGCACTGCTCGTTGGTCAGCGTGTCGGCGCCCGCACCGATGTTGATGTAGACCTTCTTCTTCTCGGCCGCGACCTGGTTCATCGACAGCGCGGTCGCGGAGTTCGTGCCGCCGACCAGCAGGTCGAGCCCGCCGCGGTCCATCCATTCGCGCGCCTTCGACGCGGCGATGTCCGCCTTGTTCTGGTGGTCGGCATAGACGACCTCGATCGGCTTGCCGAGCACCTTGCCGCCGAAGTCGGCGACCGCCATCCGGATCGCCTCGAGGCCGCCCTGCCCGTCGATGTCCGCGTAAAGCCCCGACATGTCGGTGATGAAACCGATCTTCACGCTATCCGCGGCGTGTGCGGCACCGGCGGTGAACGCTGCGGCCGCGACCGCGAGACATGCGTGTGCGAGGGTCTTCATTTTCATTGACGTCTCCTGTTGTTCTGATGCGTTGTGGTTGTTCGAGGGCCGCCACGGCTAGCGGCAAGGGAAACGGTGCGGCGTCACACCCCGAGCAGGTCGTGAAGGATCGGCATCTTGCCTTCCAGTTCGGATGAGCGGAAATGCTCGACGATGCGGCCATGCTCCATCACGTAGAAGCGGTCGGCGAGCGGCGCGGCGAAACGGAAATTCTGTTCGACCATCACCACCGTGTAACCGCGCGCCTTCAGCGCGACGATCATCCGCGCGAGCGTCTGCACGATCACCGGTGCGAGCCCTTCGGAAATTTCGTCGAGCAGCAGCAGGTTCGCGCCGGTGCGCAGGATCCGCGCGACCGCGAGCATCTGCTGCTCGCCGCCGGACAGCCGCGTGCCCTGGCTCTGCCGGCGCGACGCGAGGTTCGGGAACATCGCGTAGATCTCGTCGAGCGACATCGCGTGCTCGCGCGGCCCGATCGGCGGCGGCAGCATCAGGTTCTCCTCGCACGACAGGCTCGAGAAGATCCCGCGTTCTTCCGGGCAATAGCCGACGCCGAAATGCGCGACACGGTGCGTCGCGAGACCGATCGTCTCGTTGCCGGCAACCTTGATCGAGCCGCTGCGGCGGCCGGTGAGGCCCATGATCGCGCGCAGCGTCGTGGTGCGGCCCGCGCCGTTGCGGCCGAGCAGCGTGACGACCTCGCCGCGATGAACGCTCAGGTCGACACCGTGCAATATGTGGGATTCCCCGTACCAGGCCTCGAGGCCCGTGATCTCCAGCGCGGGCGTGCCGCTTTCGACGCCGCTCAATTCGCGTTCCTCCCGTTCGCTGTGCTTCATGCGTGCGCCCCCGCGAGTGCCGCGTCGGTGCTGCCCATGTACGCTTCGATCACCAGCGGATTCTTCGACACTTCCGCATACGAGCCTTCGGCCAGCACCTCGCCGCGCTGCAGGACGGTGATCGTGTCGGAGATGCCCGCGATCACGTTCATGTTGTGCTCGACCATCAGGATCGTGCGGCCGGCCGCGACCTTCTTGATCAGTGCGGTCACGCGGTCGACGTCCTCGTGGCCCATCCCTTGCGTGGGCTCGTCGAGCAGCATCAGTTCGGGTTCCATCGCGAGCGTCGTCGCGATCTCGAGCGCGCGCTTGCGGCCGTACGCGAGCTCGACGGTCGGCACGTGCGCGAAATCGGTGAGGCCGACCTGCGTGAGCAGGTCCATCGCGCGATCGTCGAGCCGCCGCAACGTGCGCTCGCTGCGCCAGAAATGGAATTCGGTGCCGAGCGCGCGCTGCAGGCCGAGGCGCACGTTCTGCAGTGCGCTCAGGTGCGGGAATACCGCGGAGATCTGGAATGAACGGATGATGCCGCGCCGCGCGACCTGCGCGGGCCGCTCGTCGGTGATGTCGATGCCGTTGAAGACGATCTGGCCGGCCGTCGGTGTCAGGAACTTGGTCAGCAGGTTGAAGCAGGTGGTCTTGCCCGCGCCGTTCGGTCCGATCAACGCGTGGATCGCACCGCGACGCACGCGCAGGTTGACACCGTTCACGGCGGTGAAGCCCCTGAATTCCTTCGTCAGTCCGCGTGTTTCCAGAATCGTGTCGCCGAGAATCATGTTCCCTTCCGTACGAAGTCAGGCGAAGCACCGGGAAGATTCGCGAGAAGCGACCGCGAACAGGACCGCGGATCAGCGGGCTGCCCCCCGGGCGCCGTGTTACGCCTCGAGGGTGGTCTCCCGCGCCGACGCGTATGCACACTGCTGAACATTGTCGCCCCGTTGGTGCAGTGCAATCATCGGGATTTGCACTTATAGGGCTGGCCGCCATATCAGACGCGGCTGAACGCGAATTTTCGCCGCGGCTTTTTTTGACACGCGCATCATCGGCGGTCGCGCTCGCACGGCGCGTGCCTGCTTGAGCGCACGCGCATTACGCCGCGCGTTACGCCGCCGCGTGACAAAAAAGCCGCGTGACATGCGCGGCCGGCGGTGCGATTACCCTCTTTCATGTCGCTGATGCGCGGCAATCCG
The DNA here is from genome assembly GCF_052045245.1 of Burkholderia sp. 22313. Lineage (NCBI taxonomy): Bacteria > Pseudomonadati > Pseudomonadota > Betaproteobacteria > Burkholderiales > Burkholderiaceae > Burkholderia > Burkholderia sp. 22313. The sequence continues at coordinate 65,502 of NZ_JBQEON010000020.1, read as the reverse complement.
CATGCATCGGCTTGCTTCGCACGTCGAACCAGCGCGCGCCCGGATGACCGTTCGCTGTCGAGCGTGTCAGCGCATCGTCACGCCGCCGTCACCGCCGCGTTCGTTCGCACCTGCGTCGCGTCGTGCGCCGCACGGCGATCGGCGCGGATCATGTCACTCGCGCGCTCGGCGATCATCAGCGTCGGCGAATTCGTGTTGCCCGACGTGATGAACGGCATCACCGATGCATCGACGATCCGCAGCCCCGCGACGCCACGCACGCGCAGCCGGCTGTCGACGACCGCACGTTCGTCGTCCGCACGCCCCATCCGGCACGTACCGACCGGATGGAAGATCGTCGTGCCGACCGCGCCCGCCGCTTCGATCAGTTCGGCTTCGGTCCGGTACCGCGAGCCGGGCAGGATCTCCTCGGGACGGTAGCGCGCGAGCGCCGGCGCGGACGCGATCCGGCGCGTGAGGCGCAGCGCGTTCGCGGCGACGTGGCGATCGTGGTCGGTCGACAGGTAGTTCGGTGCGATCGACGGCGCCACGCTCGCATCGGGGCTCGCGATATGCACGCTGCCGCGCGAGCTCGGCCGCAGATGGCAGACGGATGCCGTAAACGCGTTGAAGCCGTGCAGCGGCTCGCCGAATCGCTCGAGCGACAACGGCTGCACGTGGTATTCGAGATCGGGACGCGTGAGCGCCGGATCGTTGGAATCGGACTTCGCGAACGCGCCGAGCTGCGATGGCGCCATCGACATCGGCCCGCGCTGCAGCAGCGCATATTCGGCGCCGATCATCAGCTTGCCCCACCAGTGCGCGGACAACGTGTTGAGCGTGCGCACGCCTTCGACGCGAAACGCCATCCGCAACTGCAGGTGATCCTGCAGGTTCTCGCCGACGCCCGGCAGATCCTGCACGACGTCGATGCCGAGCGCCTGCAGCCGCGCGCCCGCGCCGATGCCCGACAGTTCGAGCAGCTGCGGCGAATTCACCGCGCCGGAGGTCAGCAGCACTTCGGCGCGGGCACGCGCGACGTAGTCGGTGCCGCCGCCGCGATACTCGACGCCGACCGCGCGCCGCCCGTCGAAGATCACGCGCTGCGCGTGCGCACCGGTGATCACGGTCAGGTTCGGGCGCGTCATCGCGGGCCGCAGGAACGCCTTCGACGTATTCCAGCGCACGCCGCGCTTCTGGTTCACCTCGAAATAGCCGACCCCGGAATTGTCGCCGCGGTTGAAATCGTCGGTGGCCGGAATGCCCATCTGCTGCGCGGCCTGCGCGAACGACTCGAGGATCTCCCAGCGCAGCCGCTGCTTCTCGACGCGCCAGTAGCCGCCCGCGCCGTGCGCATCGCTCGCGCCCGCGTGGTGGTCCTCACTGCGCTTGAAGATCGGCAGCACGCTGTTCCACGACCAGCCGGCGTCGCCGGTTTCCTGCGCCCAGCTGTCGTAATCCTCGCGCTGGCCGCGCATGTAGATCATCCCGTTGATCGACGAGCAGCCGCCGAGCACGCGGCCGCGCGGATACGACAGCGCACGGCCGTTGAGCGCCGCCTCGGGCTGCGTCTTGTACAGCCAGTCGGTGCGCGGATTGCCGATGCAATACAGATAGCCGACCGGGATGTGGATCCAGTGATAGTCGTCCTTGCCGCCCGCTTCGAGCAGCAGCACGTGGATGTCGGGATCCTCGGTCAGGCGGTTCGCGAGCACGCAGCCCGCGGTGCCCGCGCCGACGATCACGTAATCGAATTCGCCCTCGAGCGTGCGTTGAGTGCTCACGACGTGTCTCCTTCCTTATCCGCCGCGCGTGTAATTCCGCGCGTCATTTTCAGCATAGTGCGTCGCGGCCGACGCGACCGATGAAGCGTACTCCGCCCGCCGGCCGCCGATCCAATGAGTTATGCTGAACTGCGTTATAAGCTGCGCTCATATCACGACGATGGATCTCACCCTGCTCCGCGCGTTCGTGACGGTCGCCCGCGAAGGCAACCTGACGCGCGCCGCCGCGCAACTGCACCTGACGCAGCCGGCCGTCAGCCTGCAGATCAAGCATCTGCAGGAAACGCTCGGCGTCGCGCTGTTTACGCGCACATCACGCGGGCTCGCGCTCACGCGCGATGGCCAGACGCTGCTGCCGCACGCGGAGCGCGCGCTGGCCGCGGCCGCCGACGTGCAGCGCGCCGCTGCTGCGCTGCGGCACGAAGTGCGCGGCCGGTTGCGGATCGGCACGATCCTCGACCCCGGCTTCCTGCGGCTCGGCGGGTTCCTGCGCGCGCTGGTCGAAACCCATCCGCAGATCGAGACCGCGCTGCGGCACGGGATGTCGGGCTGGGTGCTCGACCAGGTGCGCGGGCAGGCGCTCGACGTCGGCTACTACATCGGCCGGCCCGATGAGGACGAACCGCGCGACGACGCGCTGTTCCACACCGTCACACTGACGCGTTTCCAGTACCGCGTGCTCGCGCCGGCCGGCTGGAAGGAGCGCGTGCAGCGCGCGCACGACTGGCGCGCGCTCGCCGCGCTGCCGTGGATCTGGACGCCGCCGGCATCCGCCCATCACCGGCTGCTGTCGCGGCTGTTCGCGGCGGCCGGCGCGCAGCCGGTCAAGGTCGCCGAGGTCGACCAGGAGCAGTCGATGCTCGATCTCGTCAAATCGGGGATCGGGTTGACGCTCGCACGCGATTCGACCGCGCTGGCCGAAGCGCACGCGCATGCGCTGACGATCGTCGAGCGCGTGACGGTGCCGACCGAACTGACGTTCGTGACGCTCGCCGAGCGGCGCGACGAACCGGCGATCGCGGCCGCGCTGCGGCTGATCGAGGCGCAGTGGGCGATATGAGCGCTGGTGATGTCGGTATGGCAGGTCGCGCGCCGGGTTTGCGCACCTGAAGCGGGCCGACGCCGCCTGCGGAGCTTGCGGCTCGCCACCCCGCGCATGAGAGGAGAAATCGCGCGCGGGCCCGCATCGCCTGCCCCGCGTCGCGTCGCCGCGTGCCGGTCGCGCGTCACGCCACCATCACGGGCTTTTTGCTAGATTGTGCGTTCGCACACCGCGAGACCCCTGATTGAAGGAGACCCGCATGGCCCGCAACATCGAGATCAAAGCCCGCGCCCGTGAATTCGACCGGCTGCGCGAACAGGCGGCTAGGCTCGCGACCGACGCGCCGCTTTTCTACCGCCAGCAGGATTTCTTCTACGACGTGCCGCGCGGCCGGCTGAAGCTGCGCCGCTTCGAGGACGGCACGCCGGCCGAGCTGATCTTCTACCAGCGCGACGACCGCGACGGCCCGAAGGCGTCGTACTACACGCGCAGCCCGGTGACGAACCCGGACGCGATGCATTCGCTGCTCGCGACCGCGCTCACCACGCGCGGGATCGTGACGAAGGAACGGCACGTGTACCTCGTCGGCCGCACGCGGATCCACCTCGACCGGGTCGACGGCCTCGGCGACTTCATCGAGCTGGAAGTGGTGCTCGGCCCCGACGACGACGAAGCCGGCGGTGAAGCCGAAGCACACGACGTGTTTGCGAAGCTCGGCGTCGCGCAGGACGATCTCGTCGCGGTCGCGTACGTCGACCTGCTGAACGCCGACGCACGGACCGAAGCGGCCTGAGGCGCCTGCTCCGGCCCTATCCGCGGCGGCGTATCGCGCCCCGCCGCCGGCCCGGCCGCCGCGTCACGCGGCGCCGGGCGCCAGGTGCGCGAGCGGCAGCGCGCCGTTACGCTTGAAGGTCGTCAGCACGATGTTCGAGCGCACGCTGTCGACGCCCGGCACGCGCATCAGCTTCTTCATCACGAACTGCGACAGCGCGTTGAGGTCCGGCGCGACGATCCGCAGCAGATAGTCGGCATCGCCGACCACCGCATGACATTCGAGCACCTCGGGCAGCACGTCGATCTGCTGCTGGAACTGCTCGATGATCGAATCGCCGTGGTGCTTGAGCTTCAGGCTCGTGAACGCAGTGACGCCGAGCCCGAGCTTTTCGGGGCGCAGCATCACGCGGTAACCCTCGATCACGCCGGCCGCCTCGAGCCGCTGCAGCCGCCGGCCGATCTGCGACGGCGACAGCGGCACCTCCTCGCCAAGCTGCTGGTGCGTCGCGCGGCCGAAGCGCTGCAGCACGTCGAGAAGCGCGAGATCGAAGTGATCGAGTTCCAGCATGAGCAATCTCCGCATTGATTTCTTTTTTGATGCGAGATTATCGCATCAACAGGCGAATTCACGCCATCTTTGCGCCCATTCCGCACGTCACCCGCTCTACACTTGCATGGTTCCCAACCACCGCGTGCAGAGTCTCACCATGTCCACCGTCGTCACCGCGAAACTGCAGGAGCAGTTCGACGCGGGTCTCGAAACCCGCGCCGATTTCACCATCGACCAGCCGCTCGAACGCTACGGCCGGGTCGACCACGCGGTGTGGCAGCAGCTCTATGCGCGCCAGTCGGCACTGCTGCGCGGACGCGCGTGCGGCGCGTTCATCGCCGGGCTCGGGAAGATCGACCTGCCGGCCGACCGCGTGCCGTCGTTCGCCGACGTGAACCGCCAGCTGAAGCCGGCGACCGGCTGGGACATCGTCGCGGTGCCGGGCCTCGTGCCCGATCGCGTGTTCTTCGAGCACCTCGCGAACCGGCGGTTTCCGGTGACCTGGTGGATGCGCCGCCCGGATCAGCTCGACTACCTGCAGGAGCCCGACTGCTTCCACGACCTGTTCGGCCACGTGCCGCTCCTGATCGAGCCGGTGTTCGCCGACTACATGCAGGCATACGGCCGCACCGCGCTTGCGGTCGCCGACGACGAAGCGGCGCTCGCGCGGCTCGCGCGACTCTACTGGTACACGGTGGAGTTCGGGCTGATGCGCGACCCGGACGGCACGAACGGGCTGTCGATCTACGGCGCCGGGATCGTGTCCAGCAAGGGCGAAAGCCTCTACAGCCTTGAAAGCGCGGCACCGAACCGGCTCGGGTTCGACCTGGAACGCGTGATGCGCACGAGGTACCGGATCGACACGTTCCAGAAGACCTACTTCGTGATCGACGATTTCGCGCAGCTGTTCGCGCTCGCCGACGTCGACGGCCGCGCACTGGCCGACCGGCTGGCCGCGCTGCCGGAATTCCCGGCCGGCGCGGTGATCGACAGCGATCTCGTGCTGCAGCGCGGCACGGGCGAAGGCTGGCCGGACGACGCCGACGCGTAATGCGAGTCATGCGAGAGCGGGCGCCCGCCTGGCGGATGCCCGTCGCTCAACTATGAAACAATGACCGGTACCGGCTTTGCCGCGCGGCGGCTGCGCGTGCGCGAGCGCCGTTACCGAACGAGAGGTGCAAGATGATCCACAAGCTCACATCAGAAGAACGCAAGACCCGCCTCGAAGGCCTGCCGCACTGGACAGCCGTGCCGGGCCGCGACGCGATCCAGCGCAGCCTGCGCTTCGCCGATTTCAACGAGGCCTTCGGCTTCATGGCCCGCGTCGCGATCAAGGCGCAGGAAATGAACCACCATCCGGAATGGTTCAACGTGTACAACCGTGTCGACGTGACACTGTCGACCCACGATGCGGACGGCCTGACCGAGCGCGACATCGAACTCGCGCAGTTCATCGACCAGGTCTGTGCGCACCTCCAGCCTGCTGCCTGAGTACTGTCTCTACCGCCGCGCATCTTTCGACGCGCGGCGCGTCAACTTTTCATTTCGATGAACGTTTTCTACGATGTATTCAGCGAAAGCCTTCAGCTTTCCAAGCCATCTTTAAGGCGCGCGTAAGTCTCGTACGCTTTCCGCGCCTTGGGGTCCAAACCTTCCAGTTGCAGCGCGCTTCCGCGCTGTACAATCAGCAGCGCATACGGCTTGGAGAGCGCGCTGGCCTCTTCGCAGAGTTTGAGTTCGTCGCCGCTCGATGGCGAGCGGGCGCGCCAGAAATTGATCGCGGCTTCGAGGTCGTGGATCGAAATATCGGACATGATTGGATTTAATCGTTCGCTGGCCGCCATGCTTGATGTCAGGCGATGCGGCGCCCCTGTGGAAACGGCGTCGTGCTGTCCGCGTGCCTGAACCGCCAACCCATTGTACTTGAGCGAACTTCATGCGACTCCTTCTGATCGAAGACGACCGCCCCATCGCACGCGGTATCCAGAGCAGCCTCGAGCAGGCTGGCTTCACCGTCGACATGGTGCACGACGGCATTTTTGCCGAACAGGCGCTGGCCCAGAACCGCCACGAACTCGTGATCCTCGACCTCGGCCTGCCGGGCATCGACGGGATGACGCTGCTCACGCGTTTCCGCCAGACCAATCGCCACACGCCCGTCATCGTGCTGACCGCGCGCGACGAACTGAACGACCGGATCCAGGGCCTGAACTCCGGCGCCGACGACTACATGCTCAAGCCGTTCGAACCGGCCGAGCTCGAAGCGCGCATCCGCGCGGTGATGCGCCGCAGCGGCCCGCACAGCGACATGCCGCGTCCGGAAGTGTCGCTCGGCGGCGTCCGCCTGTCGGGCGTCGATCGCCGCATCTTCAACGACGACAAGCCGCTCGAGCTGTCGCCGCGCGAATTCGCGGTGCTCGAAATGCTGCTGCTGCGCCACGGCCGCGTCGTCAGCAAGGCCCAGCTGCAGGATCACCTCACGCACTTCGGCGGCGATCTCGGCGACACCGCGATCGAAGTCTACGTGCACCGGGTGCGCAAGAAACTCGAGCAGTGCCGTGTCGAAATCGTCACGGTGCGCGGCTTCGGCTACCTGCTGCAGGAAATCCGCCAGACCGCGAGCGTCTGAGCGGCGCCGCACGCCGGCCGGCCGCATGCCGCCGGCGCGCTGCCCTGCCCGCGTCGCCGTCCGGCGCACGACCACGCCGCTCCCCGTGAGCGGCGCTTATCCATTTGCCCGTCGAAATGTCTCCTGATCCGGCTGTGACTACCAGCCTGCGCCGCTCGCTGCTCAGGCGTCTCGCGGCACCGCTGTCGATGCTCGCGCTGATGAGCGGCCTGATTGCCTACTGGCTCGCGTGGCAATACACGCAACACGTGATCGACCGCTCGCTCGCCGATCTCGCGACCGCCATCTCCAAACAGATCCAGATCGCCGGCCCCGACGCGCCGTTCACGGTGCCGCCGCTCGCGCAGGCGATGTTCTCCGATCCGGCCGAGGCGCTGATCTACCGGATCAGCGACGGTGAACAGGAGCTCGCGGGCGACCCGAAGCTGCCGCTGCAGGGCATCAACGTGCGCCGCATGCATCACGCGTACGTGTTCGAAGCCGAGTACGACAACCGCGCGGTGCGGGTCGCGCAGGTGCGCGTCGACGACGTCGATGGCGGCCGGCCGATGGTGGTCGAGGTCGCGCAGCCGGTGCGGCACCGCTACCGGATCGCGGCCGAATTCCTCGTCGCGATCATGATGCCGCTGCTGCTGCTGCTGCTCGCGGGCTGGGGCATCGTGTGGCGCGTCGTGAACCAGCAGCTCGGCCCGCTCACGCATCTCGCCGATTCGCTGAACCGGCAGACCCACACGTCGCTGGAGCCGGTCGATGAAACCGACGTGCCGCTCGAGATCCGGCCGCTGACGAGCGCGATGAACGCGCTGCTCGGCCGCCTGAAGACCGCGCTCGACGCGCAGCGCAAGTTCATCGCCGATGCCGCGCACCAGTTGCGCACGCCGCTCACGGCCGTGAAGCTGCATGCCGAGCAGGCGGCCGTCGCGCGCGATCCGCAGCAGACCTACGCCGCGGTGCGCGAGCTGCGTGCGGCCGCCGACCGTGCGGTGCGACTGTCGAACCAGTTGCTGTCGCTCGCCCGCGCGGAGCCAGGCGAGCAAGCCGCGCGTTTCGTCGATGTCGATCTGGCGACGATGGCGTTCGAGACGGGTGCCGAGTGGGTGCCGCGCGCACTCGCGTCGCATGTGGACCTCGGCTTCCAGCGCAGCGACGAACCCGGCGACGACGAAACGCTGAACGTGCGCGGCAACCCCGTGCTGCTGCGCGAGGTGATCGCGAACCTGCTCGACAACGCGCTGAAATACGTGCCGCTGGCCCGGCCGGACGGCGCACGGATCACCGTGAACGTCGCACGCGGCGCGCTCGAGGACGGCCAGCCGGCCGCCGAGATCGTCGTCGAGGACAACGGCCCGGGTGTGCCGGCCAATCAGCAGGCCGACCTGTTCAAGCGCTTCTTCCGCGGCGATGCGCAAAGCGGCAACGGCGTCGAGACGGGTGCCGGGCTGGGCCTCGCGATCGTGCACGACATCATCGCGATGCACGGCGGCACGGTATCGTACGAGGATGCAGCGGAAGGCGGCTCGCGCTTCGTGGTGCGAGTGCCGCTTGCCGAGCGCACCGCGAAGCCGGCCAGCGAGACACCGGCCGCCGCACCGACGCACTGAGTCGCGCACGGCGCGCGCACCGGCAGGGAGAGAGGAACGGCCGCTCGGCGGCCGTCCATTGAAGCCGCCGCGCACGATGCGCGGCCGCCCCGGCTACTTCTTCTTTTTCTTGTCCTTCGTGCCGGACCCGGACTTGCCGTCCTGCTTGTCCTTCTTCTTTTTCTTCTTGCCGTCGTCGTCCGGTGTCGCGAGCAGCGTGCCGCGGCACGCGGTCGCGCCGCAATGGCACGCGTATTCGCGCTTGAGCTTCTTCGTCAGCTTCTCGTCGATCACGAGGCCATAGTCGTAGAACAGCTCCTCTTCCGGCCCGATGTCGCGCAGCGCATGGATGAACACGCGGCCCTTGACCTCCTCGGCCTCGCAATTCGGCGCACACGAATGGTTGATCCAGCGCGCGCTGTTGCCGTCGATCTTGCCGTCGATCACCCCGCCCTCTTCCAGTGCGAAGTAGAACGTATGGTTCGGCTCGCTCGGGTCGTGCGGATGGCGGCGCAGCGCCTCCTTCCACGAGATTCGCTCGCCCTTGTATTCCACCACGCGCTCGCCGGCCATGATCGGTTCCACCGCGAACACGCCCTTGCCGTGTACTCCCGAGCGGCGCACCGCGATCCTGCGTGAACTCATCGAACGAATCCTTGTGAAGACGGCTTGAATGGAAGACGGCCGCGGTGCGCGACCCTCTCGTCGCGCACAACGAACCTACGGCACCGGTCGGTGCCGCGTCGGGGCATGCGGCGAATCACCCGCATCCTACACGTTCGAGATTGCTTCATTCAACATCGCGCGCACCGGCGCGCATGACGCTCAGCGCTGGCCGAATGCGATGTCGCCGAACAACGCCTTGTGCTCGCGCGGCTGCGAACGCCAGTACTGCGGCGGCGCCGACACCTGCGCGCCGAGCTCGGCGGCCGCGTGCCACGGCCAGCGCGGGTCGTACAGCATCGCGCGCGCCATCGCGACGAAATCGGCGTCGCCCGCCTCGATCAGCCGGTTCGCATGGGCGGGTTCGTCGATCAGGCCGACCGCGATCGTCGGCATCCCGACCGCGCGCTTCACGGCCTGCGCGAACGGCACCTGGTAACCGGGCGACAGCGGAATCTTCTGCAGCGGCGACACGCCGCCGGACGATACGTCGATCCAGTCGCAGCCACGCTGCTTCAGTTCGTGCGCGAACGCGATCGTGTCGTCGAGCTCCCAGCCGCCCTCGACCCAGTCGGTCGCCGACACACGCACGCCGACCGGCCGGTCCTCCGGAAACGCCGCGCGCACGATCTCGAAGATCTCGAGCGGAAAGCGCATCCGGTTCTCGCGCGAGCCGCCGTATTCGTCGGTGCGCTGGTTCGCGAGCGGCGACAGAAACTGGTGCAGCAGGTAGCCGTGCGCCGCATGCACTTCGAGCGCATCGATGCCGAGGCGCGCGGCGCGCCTCGCGCAAGCCGCGAACGCTTCGCGGATCCGGTTCAGGCCGGCCGCGTCGAGTGCGAGCGGCGGCGCCTCGCCATCCTTGTGCGGCAGCGCCGACGGGGCCGCCGGCAACCAGCCGCCATCGGCGACGGACACAAGCTGGCCGCCCTTCCACGGCACCTCGCTCGACGCCTTGCGCCCCGCATGCGACAGCTGCATCGCGACGCGGACCGGCGAGTGCTTGCGAATCGACGCGAGCACGGGCTTGAGCGCCGCTTCGGTCACGTCGTCCCACAGGCCGAGGTCGCCGGCCGTGATGCGGCCGTCCGGTTCGACGGCGGTCGCTTCGATGCAGAGCAGGCCCGCGCCGGACAGCGCGAGATGGCCGAGGTGAATCATGTGCCAGTCGGTCGCCTCGCCGCGCTCGGCCGAGTACTGGCACATCGGGGAAATCACGATCCGGTTCGGAAGGGTCACGCCGCGCAGCGTGAACGGGGTAAACAGCGCAGTCATGGATGCCGCTCGCCAGGAAAGGGAAAGAGCGGACGAGCGTAGCATGCAGGCCTGAAGCCTGCTGAAGGCGGGTTCGGCAGTAAGCGGATGGTCAGCCAGGGCCGGCGTGAAGCCGATCGCGACGGCGCGCCTGTGACATGCAGCGAAGCTGCCAGCCGGCATTGCCCGCCAGCCGGTCATGCGCGGTGCCGCACGCCCGGGATCAAAGCCCGATGCTGTCGAGCCACTCCGCGAACATGCGGCGCGCGGCCGATTCCAGCGCGGGACCGTGCTGCACGGTATCCGCGCGCAGCTGGCACGCGTCAATGCCGGACGTCGATGCGATTTCGCCGGCGTTGCCGATCAGCCAGGGTTCGAAGCGGTCGGTGCGGATTTCAGGATGGCACTGCAGCGCCAGCACATGCCGCCCCCACGTGAACGCCTGGTGGCGGCAGGCCGGCGTCGACGCGAGATGGATCGCGCCGCCCGGCAGGTCGAACGTATCGCCGTGCCAGTGGAGCATCGACGTCGCCGCGCCGTCGAGATGGCGCAGCGGCGACGCGCGGCCCGCGTCGGTGAGCGTCAGTGGCGCCCAGCCGAGCTCCTTCTGTGCAGCCGGATAGACGCGCGCACCGAGCGCGCGGGCGATGAACTGCGCGCCCAGGCAAATGCCGAGGATCGGCAGCCCGGCGTCGATGCGCTGGCGCACGAGCGCCGCAAGCGGCGCGATCGACGGATACTGCGCGTCGTCATACACGCTGAGCGGGCCGCCGAGCATCACGAGCAGCGACGGCTGGCGCGCATCGAGCACCTCGACGCGCGACGATCCGACGTCCACGTAGCGCACCCGCCGCCCGCGCTCCCCGAGCACCTGCTCGAAGCTGCCGAGGTCCTCGAAATGCACGTGGCGGATCGCCACCACTTCCGCGTTCATCATCGGCCTCCCGGTCGATCGACGGACGTCAGCCGGCGAACACCTTCCAGGTCTTCTTCTGCGTCGCCGCGTCGGCTTCTTCGTGCACCGAACAATCGAGACGCAGATCGCTGTCGGCCATCGCCATGTCGAGCGCCGCGCAGTGATGCACGGTCTTCTTCGACTGCTTGCCCGGCTGGAAATGCGCGCACGTGAGGCACATGCGCTGCGGCGGCGTCGCACCGGCCACCTGCAGTTCGCGCAGCGTCTTCAGCAGCGCGCGGTACAGCGCGCCCTGCTCGTCCGCGCCAAGCTTGCCGACCGCTTTCGTCAGGAATTCCGGCCATTGCAGCGCCTTCTTCGCCGCGGTACGGCCGCGGGCCGACAGGCGCACGGCAAGCGCACGGCCGTCGTCCAGCGCGCGACGCTTCTCGACGAGCCCCTTCGTCTCGAGCGTGCTGACCGCATCGCTGGTGGTCGCAGCGGTGAGCTGCGTCTCGCGCGCGATCTCGCCGAGCCGCATCGGGCCCTTGCGTTGCAGCAGCAGCACGAGGATCTCGCCCTGCGTCGGCGTCAGGCCTGCGCCTTCCGCCCAATCCCATGCCTGGCTTCGCATGGCCGTACTCAACCGCAGCAAGCTGTGGGTCACACGCCCCGAAGCCTGATTCCCGTAAACGCCTTCGCTCATAGTCTTTTCGCTTTGCCGCCGCCCGGATTGCCGAGCAGCCGTAGTGTGGAGATCGAATGTCTATCTCAAAACAGACGCTCGTTGAAGAGCGTCGACACGGCCGTCGCGAGGCACACGCGGCGGTCGCGTTCGCGGCGACCGGTGAGACACACGTCGTTCCGGTGTCCGCAAAGCCGACATTCTAAGCGAGAGCGGAAAATCGCACAGCTAAGTTATCCCCCACGTTCTGTGGAAAATCGTTGGATAACCTGATTTTTTCGTTGTGCCGGCAATCGGTGCCGGCCGCGCGGCGCAATGCGCAAGCATTTTCCGGTTCGGATCGGCCACCGTGCGGACCGCACGAGTCCACCGGTTATCCATCCCGCAGAGCATTGACTTTGCAGCGGAATATCGGGTTATCCACAGATTTTCAGGACGACTGGCGACGCAATCGGCCCGAATCGGCGCCGGCCGCCGTTCAGCGAATCGCCGCGCGGTCGAGCCTGTAATCTGCAAAACATTTTTTCATTCACGCCAGCGCAGGCACTGCTGCCGAACCGTCTCGTTCAGCGATTTTTCCTGCTTGAAAACGGTTCTCAACCACGATGCGTCATTCACGCGCGCCTTCGCGAGCGCGCCGATCTCGTCGAGTGCCGCGCGCGAGCCGAGCGCGGCCGCATGCGGCGCGATCCGGTCGAGCGTGTCGAGGATGTCTTCCGCGATCGTGCGGCGCTCACCTGTCTGAGGATTGACGCAGGTGCCCTCGAGCCCGAAGCGGCACGCTTCGAAACGGTTGAATGTGTAGACGAGATAGTCGTCCTCCGACAGCTTCAGCGGCCGGTCGGTCAGCAGGTAGCGTGCAAGCGTCTGGATGTAGCACGCGATCGCGGCCGCGCGGTCGACCGACAGCGGCGTATCCATCACGCGCACCTCGATCGTCCCGTAGCCGGGCTTCGGCCGGATGTCCCAGTAAAAGTCCTTCATCGAGTTGACGACACCCGTGTTGACCATCTTCGTGAAGTACTCCTCGAAGCTGTCCCAGGTCAGCACGAACGGCGCGCGCCCCGACAGCGGGAACGCGAACACCGAATTCAGGCGCGCCGAATGGAAGCCGGTGTCGACGTTCTGCACGAACGGCGACGACGCGGACAGCGCGATGAAATGCGGAATGAAACGCGACATCGAGTGCAGCAGGAACAGCGCGCTGTCCGGATCGGGACAGCCGATGTGCACGTGCTGGCCGAACACGGTGAACTGCTTCGCCAGATAGCCGTATAGCTCCGAGATGTACTGGAAGCGCGGTGCGTCGTAGATCTGCCGGTCGCTCCATTGCTGGAACGCATGCGTGCCGCCGCCGCCCAGCCCGACGTTGAGCTGGTCGGCCGCCTTCACGAGCACGTCGCGGATCGCGCGCAGTTCGGAGACGGCCTGCTCGTGCGAATGGCAGATGCCGGTCGACAGCTCGATCATGCTCTCGGTGATTTCCGGCGTGATGTTGCCGGGGAAGGTCTCGCCCTGGATCAGGCGCATCAGGTCGGATGCCGCTTTCGTCAGATCGTAGTTGTGCGTGTTGACGACCTGGATCTCCAGTTCGACGCCGAACGTGAATGGTTCGGAATTGACGAAGGTTTCGAGTGCCATGGCAGGTTCCGGAATCAGTTTCTGTCGCTGCGTTCGCTGACCGCCGACAGGCAGCGGTAGACGACGAACGGGCTGACGAGCTGCAGGATCACGATCGTGCACATCACGATCGCGCGCAGGTGCGGGTCGAAATTCGGATAGAGCTGGTAGGTGTCGTCGACGAGCAGGTACGACAGCGCGGACATCGGCGTGAGCGCGATGCCGAGCGCGACGCCCTGCTTCATCCCGAGCCCGCTCGGCTTCGCGAACACGACGACACCGGCCAGCTTCGCGACGAGCCGCGTGACGATCAGCGCGATCGCGAGCAGGCCGCCGAGCGCGATGTCGCCCCACGTGAACGACGTGAGCGTCAGCACGAACAGGGTCACCGTCAGCAGCCAGCCGGCTGTGCCGAAATGCTCGGGCCACAGCTGCGGACGCGCTTCGAGATTCTTCACGATGATGCCGGCGAGCAGCAGCGTGAGCAGCGTCGACAGCTTCAGCGCCTGCGCGACCGCGATCGCGAGCATCACGAGCCCGAACAAGGCGACGAACGAATGCTCGTCGCGCATCGTCGCGGTCATGTGGCGGAACAGGTAATTGCACGCACGCGCGACCAGATACGCGACGATGAACGAACCGACGATCAGGTAGACCGGCTGCAGGATCGTCGCGAAAACGTTCCCGTACGCTTCCTGGTGGAGCCAGCTCGTGACGAGCTTGGTCAGCACGATCGCGTACACGGCGTTCAGCGCGGTCAGCGTGATGAGCCGCTGCGACACCTGCCCTTCCGCGCGCAGTTCGGTCTTGAGCTGGATCACCATCGACGGCGACGTCGCAATCGCGATCGCCGACAACACGAGCGCGACCATGCCCGACACGCCGAGCGCGAGCATCACGAACAGCACGAGCACGAACGTCAGCGTCGCTTCCGCGAGGCTCGACGCGATGAGCCACGGATTGCGGCGAATCCACTTCAGGTCGAGACGGCTGCCGAGCTCGAACAGCAGCAGGCCGAGCGCGACGTCGATCAGGAGCCGCGAGGTTTCGTCGGTGCTCGCGTCGATCACGCCGAATCCGAACGAACCGGCGACGAGACCGATGACCGCATAGCCGGTGATGCGCGGCAACCGCCATGCGCGATAGCACAGCTCGCCACACAGACCGGCCGCGAACAACGCGAGGCCGGCCCAGAACACGGCATCCGGCGCAAGCGGCCAGTTGGGCAGGAATGAGAACGCCGACTTCATCGTGGTGACTTCTCCTTTGGAAGCAACCGCCAGCGACACGGGGTCAAGCGTCAGAAATGAGATGCGCGCGCCGGCTGGGTATCGCCCCGAATGTGATTGTTGTGGTCGACGACGGCGGACATGGGATCCGCCTCTTCCGCCGTCCGGCGGAACTGTCGTTCAGGCTGCCGATCTGGATTGTCGGCCTGGTGTGTGAACGGACGGCGCTGTCTCGAAGATTCAGATTCGAAATCGTGCCGACCGTTCCATTGATGCATGTCCGGCGCTTGGCCGAACGAACGCGAAGGAAACCGATTGTGCCACAGCTTTTTCGCTCCGGAACCGATTGAATCGACTCGCAGCCCTGTGAGCCGCTGCAGGTCGTTGGTTTCAAAGGTTTACTTGTATATATACGTAGTAGAAGTTAACAAGGCGCGCACAGTTCTGTGGATAACTTCGGTTTACGTAGCAAGA
Source organism: Burkholderia sp. 22313 (assembly GCF_052045245.1). Lineage (NCBI taxonomy): Bacteria > Pseudomonadati > Pseudomonadota > Betaproteobacteria > Burkholderiales > Burkholderiaceae > Burkholderia > Burkholderia sp. 22313. The sequence goes on along the minus strand of NZ_JBQEON010000020.1, from coordinate 50,344 downwards.
TCAATGCGTTGGCGTTGCCATAACCGGTTGCACAGGCTGTTTGCTCACAGAGGTTTGAGTTGAGCAACTTTCGGGCCGCCTCACAGCTGTGCCGAGTTACCCAGTTTACGTCCACTGTGATTGCACACGCAGTGCGCACGGATTCCGCGCGGTTATCCACAGCGTGGCGTGGATAACCTTGCGCGAAGCAATCGAAGGACTGTGAGGCGCCGCCAGTCGGGGTCAGCCGATCTGGCGGCCGCGCAGCGCGCGGATCAGGAATCGGGCCGGGTCGACGGCATCGGCGAGTTCGCGCTCGAGCGGCAACGGCTCGCCTTCGAGTTGCGACGCGATCAGCTCGGCGCCCAGCGCCGCCCACACGAGACCGCGCGAGCCGTAGCCGAATGCGCCGTAGAGGCCGGCCGTGCGCGGGAGATCGCGCGCCTTCGCGCCGCTCAGCGCGCGTGCATTCGCGACGGCCTGCGCTTCGTCGGCAAGCGGGCCGATCACCGGCACGCGATCGGCGACGACCCAGCGAAACGCGACGCGCCCGCGCAGCGTGTCGACGTCGGACAGCTCGCCGATCAGGCCGGGCAGCAGATGCCGCACGCGCTCGACGTTTTCGAGATGCCCTGCGGTGCGCATCGCCGGATCCACGTCGTCCGGTTCGAACGTCGCGCCGATCAGCAGCGTGCCGTCGTCGAGCGGCACCGCATAGCCGTCGCCGATCGCCGGGCACGGCAGCGCCGCCGTGCTGCCCGGCGGCAGCAGCGTGAGCTGGCCGCGCACCGGTTGCAGCGCGACATGCCGCAGGCCGGCGAGACGCACTGCGTCGCCCGCATTCGCGAGCACGACGACCGGCGCCGCGGCGAGCGTCGCGCCTGCCGCATCGACGGCGCGCCACGTGTCGCCATCACGCTCGAGTCGCGCGACTTCGGTGCCGGCCAGCAGTTTCACGCGTTCGCCGGCCGCCGCGACTTGCGCGGCGCACAGCCCGGCCGGCCAGACGGCACCGCCATGCGGAAACAGCAGGCCGCCATGGGCGACCGGCAAGTTCAGATGCGTGCGAGCGGCGTCCGTATCGAGCAGCGACGCATAGTCGGACGGTGCGCCGAGTGCGTCGAACGCATCGCGCATTCGTGCGAAATCGTCGGCCGATTCCGCGAGATGGATCATCCCGCGCGTGCTGCGCACGAACGCATGGCCGGCACGTTCGAGCGCGCGCCAGCGTGCGAGCGCATGCAGGAAACCCCCGCGCGTGAGGCGGCTCGCGATGTTGTCGTCGCGCGTCATCAGCGGATGAAACACGCCGGCCGGATTGCCCGATGCGTCGCTCGCGATCCGTTCGTGCCGCTCGATCAGCGTGACGTTCCAGCCGCGTGCGGCGAGCCGCTCGACGACCGCGCAGCCGGCAAGCCCCGCGCCGATCACGATCGCGTCGCGCGCGGCAACCGGCAATGCGCGCGGCGGTTCGTGCCGGCGCATCCGCCAGCGCGGCGCATATTCGCCGACGCGCAATGCGGGCTCGCCCGTGCCGTCGTCGACGTCGCGACTCGTGAAACCTGTTTGCTCCAGCGCATGTTTCACGGCGTCGTCGCGCGCATGCGTCGCATACGTCGCCCCTTCTCCAGCGACGTGCGCGAGTGTGCGAATCACGTCGGTCGGCAGCAAATCGCCGTGCCCGGCCGATGCGGCCTGGCCGAGATAGAACGCATCGGCGCGCGCGACGAGCCGCTGCAGCATGTCGCGCGCATCGCCGAATGCGAGCGTGAGCACCACGCGTCCTTCGTCGAATTCGAGCCGATGCAGGCCGGGCACGAGCATCGGCCACGCGTCGACCAGCGCTTCGGCATGTTTCGAAATGGTTGTGTTTGCAACCATATGGGAAACGGCTCGGCGCAAATCGTCGCGCGAGAACGGATGCGGTTCGATCGCGACGAAATGCAGCCGCTCGCCGCGCGCGGGATCGTCGCGCCACGCGGCCCATGTCGCGAGAAATTGGCCGCCGGCGCCGAACCCCGTCGCGACGATCGTGAACGTGCGGCGCCCCTGCCAGCGGGCCGGCAGGCCGTTGCCGGCGAGCATCCGGCTGGCGTGCGAGCCTGCGCGCGACGCGTCGCGACGGAGTTCGCCGTACTCGGGCGAGACGAGAGTGCCGTCGTCGCGGACGGCGAGCGTGGCGGGAACGAGTCGGTCGGGCATGCGAAACAAAAAACGTGTCAGCCAAGCCTGGCAAGGGATTGCGCGGAGGGGTCCGACGGGCCGTTGGCAAAATCCAACGGCGTTGCGCATGGGCGGACCCGGCTGCGTATCCTGCCCGGTTGGCGCAGGTCAAAAAACGGGCAATCGACGATTCATTCGGCGAAATACCGATGAAAATCTTTGAAACCCTTGTCGTTATTGGGTTTGCGCTGCGCTATCATAGCAACGCCGTACCGCGGGGTGGCCGCCGGCCAAGCCGGACGGCACGTCGCGCGGGCCAGGATTCGGCGCTGTGCCGTCGAAGTCTGACTCTCGACGGCACGGTTCGCGCACGTATAATCGGCGCGTTCGCGCTGTTCGTGTCAAACCTAACCTGAAAAAGGAACCTTAATGAACAAACAGGAACTGATCGACGCCGTCGCCGCCCAAACGGGCGCCAGCAAGGCTCAAACCGGCGAAACGCTGGACACGCTGCTCGAAGTCATCAAGAAGGCCGTGTCGAAGGGTGATGCGGTTCAGCTGATCGGCTTCGGCAGCTTCGGTTCGGGCAAGCGCGCAGCACGTACGGGCCGCAACCCGAAGACGGGCGAAACCATCAAGATCCCGGCAGCCAAGACGGTCAAGTTCACGGCTGGCAAGGCGTTCAAGGACGCCGTCAACAAGCGTTAAACCAGCGCCTGTTCAAGAGAAAACCCGCCGTTCGGCGGGTTTTTTGTTGGGTGCGCGCGGCGTTTTCGCCACAGTCCGCACCACTCTTGCAAGATTTAACGGTTGCTTCGCAGGCCGTTTTTACCGTGCGTTACGCGTGGACGATCTGCGCGTCGCCGGGATCGTCGTCGTCGTGCGCGTCGACATCCCACACCGGGAACGGATCGTCGAACGCCGTCCATTGCGCCGCACCGAGCGCGAATTCCGCGTCGGTGAGCAGGCACGCGTCGAGTTTCTCGCGCCATGCGTCGGCATCGAGCCCGATACCGATCAGCACGAGTTCCTGACGGCGATCGCCGACCGAGCGGTCGTCGAGCTCACCTTGCCATTCCGTGCGAATCTCGGCGAGCAGCTCGTCGTCGTCCGGCCATTCCGCGCGATCCTGCGCGGCCCACCAGAGCCCTGCCGGGCCATGACGGCAGACGCCGCCCGCTTGCGACAGCGAACCTGCGATGTCGTTGCGCGTCGCGAGCCAGAAGAAGCCCTTGCTGCGCAGCACGCCCGGCCACTCCTGATGCAGCAACGCCCAGAGCCGAGCCGGATGAAACGGCCGGCGCGCGCGGTAAACGAAATTGCCGATGCCGAATTCGTCGGCTTCGCCGTGCACGTGCGCATGATGCGGATCGTGGCACTCGGGATCGTCGCAATGCGTGTGCGCGTGATCGAGCGACGCGAGCCAGCCCGGCGCGTTCGCGGCTTCGTCGAAATCGAAGCGGCCGGTGTTCAGCACTTCGTCGAGCGGCACGTTGCCGAACGTCGACACGACCTGGTGCGCGCGCGGATTGAGCCGCGCGAGGATGTGCCGCAGGCGCGCGAGCTCATCGGCGGCGACGAGGTCGGCCTTGTTGATCACCAGCACGTCGCAGAATTCGATCTGCTCGATCAGCAGTTCGACGAGCGTGCGATCGTCTTCGTCCGAGGCGGCGATGCCGCGCGTCGCGAGCGCGTCGTCGGAACCGTAGTCGCGCAGGAAATTGTAGGCGTCCACCACGGTGACGAGCGTGTCGAGGCGCGCGACTTTCGACAGCGATGCGCCGTCGTCGTCGACGAACGTGAAGGTTTCGGCGACCGGCATCGGCTCCGCGATGCCGGTCGATTCGATCACGATCGCATCGAAGCGCCCCTCTGCCGCGAGATTGCGGATCTCGACGAGCAGGTCGTCGCGCAGCGTGCAGCAGATGCAGCCGTTCGACATCTCGACGAGGCGCTCCTCGACGTGCGACAGCGCCTGCGCATCGCGCACGAGCGACGCGTCGACGTTGACCGCCGCGAGATCGTTGACGATCACCGCGACCTTCAGGCCCGCGCGGTTCGCGAGGATGTGATTGAGCAGCGTGGTCTTGCCGGCGCCGAGGAAACCGGACAGCACGGTGACGGGCAACGGCTGGTTCATTGCCGGATTCATAACGATTTGCACCAACGGAAAAGATGAAAAAGCGGCCGCGGCGCCTTTGCGGGGCACGATCGGCCCGGAGCCGGTCGCCCGCAGCCGGGCGAAACCGCAGCGTGAGAACCGCATTGTGCATCAAACGCGCGCGGGCCGAGCGGCGCGGCGTCAGCGCGCGATGCGACGCGGCATCACTGGACGGGCGGCAGCAGCTTCCATTGCGCGAGGATCCCGGCGATCTGCCGCGCGTACTTGTCGCGCAGCGACGGCGTTTCGGAATGATAGGCGCCGACGGCCTGCCAGGTGTTGCCGTAGCGGTTCATCTTCTGGCGCAGATGCCACGCGGCGATGTAGACGTTCTTGCACGGCTCCATCAGCGTGTCGCGGCCGATGCCGTAGCGCGACAGCGCGGACAGGTGGATCGAGTTGATCTGCATCAGGCCGTAGTCGACCGAGCCGTTCGTATTCTTGTTCAGCGCGTCGGGCCGGTTGCGCGATTCCTGCCACGCGATCGCGCGCAGGATCAGCGGATTGACCTTCTGGTACCGGGCCGCCTCGTCGAAACAATCCGCGCGAGCGTTTCCGCAGGCGAACCACACGCCGGCGGCGACCAACGCGATCGAAGCGAACCGTCTGTTCATGGTGCGGAAACGTGAAACGCAAAGGGAATGACGCAAGGGTCGGGAAAACCCGCGCCGGTTATTCGTGCGACCAGAAACAAGCCGCCCGTATCATACCGGCAGTCCGTTACGTTGCGACATGCGGGAAGACGGCAACCCGTTTATAGCGTATTTCCGTGTCGAATCATCGCAATATGACAGCGATGGCCGACAAGCCGATGCGAGGCAAAGCCTTACATATCGCATACATCGCGTCGAATACATGTCGTATGTGAGACAGTCCTCGGATCAATGTGATATTTCGGACATGAAAAACTGCTAATGTCGCCCCTTTAGGACCTTGGATCCCAGCACTACCGCCGGAAGCGGCCTGAGCCGGCATCGACCCATTCATCCATGACAAGAAATCGCTTCGTTATGCGGCGCGTCGCGACGACCCTGATCGTCGCCGGCATCATCGTCTCGCAGGCCGCCTACGCTCAGGTCACGCTCAATTTCGTGAATGCGGATATCGACCAGGTCGCCAAGGCGATCGGCGCCGCAACCGGCAAGACCATCATCGTCGACCCTCGCGTGAAGGGGCAGCTCAATCTCGTGGCCGAACGGCCGGTGCCGGAAGACCAGGCACTGAAGACGCTGCAGTCCGCGCTGCGCATGCAGGGCTTCGCGCTCGTGCAGGATCACGGGGTGCTGAAGGTCGTGCCCGAGGCCGACGCGAAGCTGCAGGGCGTGCCGACCTACATCGGCAATACGCCGCAAGCGCGCGGCGACCAGGTCATCACGCAGGTGTTCGAGCTGCACAACGAATCGGCGAACAACCTGCTGCCGGTGCTGCGGCCGTTGATCTCGCCGAACAACACGGTCACCGCCTACCCGGCGAACAACACGATCGTCGTCACCGATTACGCGGATAACGTGCGCCGCATCGCGCAGATCATCGCGGGCGTCGACAGCGCCGCGGGCGCGCAGGTGCAGGTCGTGCCGCTGCGCAACGCGAACGCGATCGATCTCGCCGCGCAACTGCAGAAGATGCTCGACCCGGGTGCGATCGGCAACAGCGATGCGACGCTGAAGGTGTCGGTCACGGCCGACCCGCGCACCAATTCGCTGATGCTGCGTGCCTCGACCGCGTCGCGCCTCGCGGCGGCGAAGCGTCTCGTGCAGCAGCTCGATGCGCCGAGCGGGGTGCCCGGCAACATGCACGTCGTGGCGCTGCGCAACGCCGACGCGGTGAAGCTCGCGAAGACGCTGCGCGGGATGCTCGGCAAGGGCGGCAACGACACCGGCTCGTCCGCGTCGTCCAACGACGCGAACAGCTTCAACCAGAGCGGCGGCTCGTCGTCGAGCGGCAACTTCTCGACCGGCACGTCCGGCACCCCGCCGCTGCCGTCCGGCGGCCTGGGCGGCTCGTCCTCGTCGGCGTATGGCGGCGGCGCATCGGGCAGCGGCAGCCTCGGCAATGCCGGCCTGCTCGGCGGCGACAAGGAAAAGGGCGACGACAACCAGCCGGGCGGGATGATCCAGGCCGACGCGGCGACCAACTCGCTGATCATCACGGCATCCGAGCCGGTCTACCGGAACCTGCGCTCGGTGATCGACCAGCTCGACCGGCGCCGCGCGCAGGTCTACATCGAGGCGCTGATCGTCGAACTGAACTCGACGACGGCCGGCCAGCTCGGCATCCAGTGGCAGGTCGCGAGCGGCGCGCTGCTCGCCGGCACGAACCTCGCGGCCACCGCCGGCACCGTGGCCGGCAACAGCATCATCAACCTGACGACGGGCACCGCGGGCAGCACCGCGGTCGGGCTGCCGGGCAATCTCGCGAACCTGAACCAGGGCCTCAACATCGGCTGGCTGCACAACATGTTCGGCGTGCAGGGGCTCGGCGCGCTGCTGCAGTACTTCGCGGGCGTGAGCGACGCGAACGTGCTGTCGACGCCGAACCTGATCACGCTCGACAACGAAGAGGCGAAGATCGTCGTCGGCGAGAACGTGCCGATCCCGACCGGTTCGTATTCGAACCTGACGAGCGGCACGACGAGCAACGCGTTCAACACCTACGATCGCCGCGACGTCGGCCTGACGCTGCACGTGAAACCGCAGATCACCGACGGCGGGATCCTGAAGCTGCAGTTGTATACCGAAGATTCGGCGGTCGACACCGCGACGTCGAATGCGCAGACGGGCCCGTCGTTCACGAAGCGCTCGATCCAGTCGACGATCCTGGCCGACAACGGCGAAGTCATCGTGCTCGGCGGCCTGATGCAGGACGCGTACAACGTGTCCAACAGCAAGGTGCCGCTGCTTGGCGACATCCCGTGGATCGGCCAGCTGTTCCGCTCCGAAAGCAAGCAGCGCAAGAAGACCAACCTGATGGTGTTCCTGCGCCCGGTGATCATCGCCGACCGCGGCACCGCGCAGGAAGTCACGGCCAACCGCTACGACTACATCCAGGGCGTGACGGGCGCGTACCGGTCGGACAACAACGTGATCCGCGACAAGGACGATCCGGTCGTTCCGCCGATGCCGCTGGGCCCGAGCCAGGGCGGCACGGCGGCCGGCAACCTGTTCGACCTCGACAAGATGCGCCGCCAGCAGATGCAGCGTCAGGTGGCGCCGCCGGTCGAACCGGCGCCGGTGCAGCCGCAGAGCGTGCCGCAGCAGCCGGTGCCGCAACAACCGCTGACCGCCGCGCCGGGAGCCTTGCAGTGAGCAACGTGCTCGCGTCCTCGCCCCAGGACGGCGCGCCGGACGAACGGCAGCCGCCGTCGCCGCTTGCCGCGCGCCTGTTGCCGTACGGCTTTGCGAAGAGCGGCCAGGTGCTGATCGCGCACCAGCTCGACGACACGCTCGAGGTGTGGATCAGCGAACGCACGAGCGATGCGGCGCTGGCCGAGATCGCGCGCAATTTCGGCTCGATCTCCGTGCATCGCGTGCCGGCCGACGCGCTCGCGCAGGCGATCAACCAGGCGTATGCGCGCCAGGACGGCAGCGCGGCGCAGATCGTCGGCGAGGTCGAGGGCGAAGTCGACCTGTCGCGGCTGATGCAGGACATCCCCGAGGTCGAGGATCTGCTCGAGTCGGAAGACGACGCGCCGATCATCCGCATGATCAACGCGCTGCTCACGCAAGCCGCGCGCGAACAGGCGTCGGACATTCACATCGAGCCGTTCGAGAATGCGTCGGTCGTGCGCTTTCGCGTCGACGGCACGCTGCGCGACGTCGTGCGCCCGAAGAAGGCGCTGCACGGCGCACTGATTTCGCGGATCAAGATCATGGCGCAGCTCGACATCGCCGAGAAACGCCTGCCGCAGGACGGCCGCATCACGCTGCGCGTCGGCGGCCGGCCGGTCGACGTGCGCGTGTCGACGCTGCCGACCGGGCACGGCGAGCGCGCGGTGCTGCGCCTGCTGGAAAAGGACGCGCAGCGCCTGAATCTCGAAGCGCTCGGGATGGGCCGCGACACGCTCGGCCAGTTCGACAAGCTGATCGGCCGCCCGCACGGGATCGTGCTGGTGACGGGCCCGACCGGTTCGGGCAAGACGACCACGCTGTATGCGTCGATGTCGCGGCTCGAAACGGCGACGACCAACATCATGACGGTCGAGGATCCGATCGAATACGACCTGTCCGGCATCGGCCAGACGCAGGTGAACGAGCGGATCGGCATGACCTTCGCGCGGGCGCTGCGCTCGATCCTGCGCCAGGACCCGGACGTGATCATGATCGGCGAAATCCGCGACCTCGAAACCGCGCAGATCGCGGTGCAGGCATCGCTGACGGGCCACCTCGTGCTCGCGACGCTCCACACGAACGACGCCGCGTCCGCCGTCACGCGCCTGACCGACATGGGCGTCGAGCCGTACCTGCTCGCGTCGTCGCTGCTCGGCGTGCTCGCGCAGCGTCTGGTGCGCCAGCTCTGCCCCGTGTGCAAGGAAGAACGGCATGAAGACGGCCGTACCGTGTGGCATCCGGTCGGCTGCGCCAAGTGCGGGCATTCGGGCTATGCGGGCCGGCGCGGCGTGTACGAACTGCTGGTGATCGACGACTCGATCCGCTCGCTGATCCACCGCAATGCGGCCGATGCGGAGATTCTCGCCGCGGGCCGCGCGGAAGGAATGCGCACGTTGCGCGACGACGCGGAGCGCTGGCTCGCGGCCGGCGCGACGTCGCTCGAGGAAGTGCTGCGCGTGACGGGAGGCGCATAGCGCGATGCCGGCATTCCGTTTCGAAGCAATCGATCCGGCGGGACGCGCGCAGAAAGGCGTGATCGATGCCGACAGCGCGCGCGCCGCGCGCGGCCAGCTGCGCACGCAGGGGCTCACGCCGCTCGTCGTCGAGCCGGCCGCGAGTGCGAGCCGCGGCGCGCGTTCGCAGCGCCTCGCGTTCGGCCGCAAGCTGTCGCAGCGCGAGCAGGCGATCCTCACGCGCCAGCTCGCGAGCCTGCTGATCGCGGGGCTGCCGCTCGACGAGGCGCTCGGCGTGCTCACCGAGCAGTCCGAACGCGACTACATCCGCGAACTGATGGCCGCGATCCGTGCGGAAGTGCTCGGCGGCCATTCGCTCGCGAATGCGCTGGGCGAGCATCCGCGCGACTTCCCGGAGATCTACCGCGCGCTCGTCGCGGCGGGCGAGCACACCGGCAAGCTCGGCATCGTGCTGTCGCGGCTGGCCGACTACATCGAACAGAGCAACGCGCTGAAGCAGAAGATCCTGCTCGCGTTCACGTATCCGGGCATCGTCACGCTGATTGCATTCGGCATCGTCACGTTCCTGCTGAGCTATGTCGTGCCGCAGGTCGTCAACGTGTTCGCGAGCACCAAGCAGCAGCTGCCGCTGCTGACGATCGTGATGATGGCGCTGTCCGATTTCGTGCGGCACTGGTGGTGGGCGATCCTGATCGCGGTCGCGCTCGTCGTGTGGTTCGTGAAGGCGACGCTGTCGCGCGACGGGCCCAGGCTCGCATTCGACCGCTGGGTGCTGACCGCGCCGCTCGCGGGCAAGCTCGTGCGCGGCTACAACACGGTGCGCTTCGCGAGCACGCTCGGCATCCTGACCGCGGCCGGCGTGCCGATCCTGCGCGCGTTGCAGGCGGCCGGCGAGACGCTGTCGAACCGAGCGATGCGCGCGAACATCGACGATGCGATCGTGCGCGTGCGCGAAGGCTCCGCGCTGTCGCGCGCGCTGAACAACGTGAAGACGTTTCCGCCGGTGCTGGTGCATCTGATCCGTTCCGGCGAAGCGACGGGCGACGTGACGACGATGCTCGACCGCGCGGCGGAAGGCGAGGCGCGCGAACTCGAGCGGCGCACGATGTTCCTGACGAGCCTGCTCGAGCCGCTGCTGATCCTGGCGATGGGCGGGATCGTGCTCGTGATCGTGCTGGCGGTGATGCTGCCGATCATCGAGCTGAACAACATGGTGCAGTAACGGCCTGACGGCCGGTCAGGCCACCACCGTTCAACGCATGTAGATCGCGGGGGACGGCGTGTTCGCGGGGAGCTGGACTTCGGCGCGGGCGCCGTTGCGGTCGACGATGATCGAACGGCTGCGGACTTCGGCGAGCTTCGCGCCGGGCGCGAGCTCCGCGCCGAGCGACACGGCGCGCGGCGGTTCGCCGCCGATGCCGACGATCGCGGCGGCGCCATGATCGAGCGCGAGAATGCCGAACAGGTGGATGTCCTGCACGGGATTCTTGTCGAGCTGTCCGCCGAATAGCGCGGCGGCGTCCTCGGTGCGGATCGGCAACCGCGCGGCGGCGGCGGGCAGCGGCGTTTCGCGGGCCGACAGCGTGACGACCCAGTAGGTGGCCGTCGCGCACAAACCCGCGAAGAGGGCGAGGGAGAGGATCCGGATCGAGAGCGCGTTCATGCGCGCTATTGTACGGATGTATGTGAAATTTGCGTTGGGTGAAAGCCCTCGGCGATGCGCGCCTTACAATGCGTGCTCCGCGCCCCCGGGAAACGGAAGCTTGCCGTCAGGCAAACGTCCGGAATGCGCCGGGCGCATCACTCAATCGACGACATTTTTTGGAAAGAGGTAGTCAGTCATGCAAACGTGGATCACTCGCCGTAATGCGGCCGTGCGCCGTCAGCGCGGTTTCACGCTGATCGAGATCATGGTGGTGGTCGCGATCATCGGGATCCTGGCGGCACTGATCGTGCCGAAGATCATGAGCCGCCCCGACGAGGCGCGCCGTATCGCCGCGAAGCAGGACATCGGCACGATCATGCAGGGGCTCAAGCTGTACCGGCTCGACAACGGCCGCTATCCGACCCAGGAGCAGGGCCTGAACGCGCTGATCCAGAAGCCGACCACCGATCCGATCCCCAACAACTGGAAGGACGGCGGCTATCTCGAACGCCTGCCGAACGATCCGTGGGGCAACGGCTACAAGTACCTGAACCCGGGCGTGCACGGTGAGATCGACGTGTTCAGCTACGGCGCCGACGGCAAGGAAGGCGGCGAAGGCAACGACACCGACATCGGTTCGTGGCAGTAAGCGTGCGCTGACCGGTCGACGCTCTTCACCGTTCTTCCATTCATGCCCGCCCTTCGCACGCCCTTGCGCTCCGCACGCGATTGCCGCGATGCCCGCGACAACCGCGTGCGGAGCGGCGCGATCATGACCGCGCCGCAGGCGCGCGCGCGCGGCTTCACGCTGCTCGAGATGCTGGTCGTGCTCGTGATCGCGGGCCTGCTGGTGTCGCTCGCGTCGCTGTCGCTCACGCGTAATCCGCGCACCGACCTGCGCGAGGAAGCGCAGCGCGTCGCGCTGCTGTTCGAGACGGCGGGCGACGAAGCGCAGGTGCGCGCGCGACCGATCGCGTGGCAGCCGACCGCGCACGGTTTTCGTTTCGACGTGAGCTCGCCCGACGGCTGGCGCACGCTGCGCGACGACCTGCTGCGTCCGCGCGACTGGGACGGCGGCGTCACGGGCGCCGATATCGATTATCCGGGGTCGGACACGCGCGCGAGCCGCGTCGTGTTCGGCACCGAAAGCATCGACACGCCGGTGCGCGTGACGCTGCATTCGGCGGTCGGCAGCGCGACGATCGTCGGCACCGGCAACGGCCGCTACGAGGTGCAATGACGATGCGTCGTCGCCTGCCCTTCCCGGCTTCTTCTTCCCGCGGCTTCACGATGATCGAGGTGCTGGTCGCGCTCGCGATCATCGCGGTCGCGCTTGGCGCGTCGATCCGCGCGGTCGGCACGATGGCGACCAACGCGTCCGATCTCCATCGCCGGCTGCTCGCCGGCTGGAGTGCCGACAACGCGCTCGCGCAGCTGCGCCTCACGCATGCTTGGCCGGAGGTCGGCGAGCAGAGCTTCGATTGCTCGCAAGGCAACGTGCAGCTCGTCTGCACGCAGCGCGTGAGCACGACGCCGAACCCGGTATTCCGGCGCGTGCAGGTTTCGGTGAGCATGCCCGGGCGCGCCGGCGTGCTCGCGCAAATGGTGACGGTGGTCGCGAATGAAACCAGCCGTCCGCTCTGACGCGCCGATGCGGCGCCGGCCCGCGCGTTCCGCCGGCGCGCGCCGCGTGCGCGGTTTCACGCTGATCGAACTGATGATCGCGGTCGCGATCCTCGCGGTCGTCGCGATTCTCGCGTGGCGCGGGCTCGACCAGATCATGCGCGGCCGCGACAAGGTCGCGTCCGAGATGGAAGACGAGCGCGTGTTCGCGCAGATGTTCGACCAGATGCGTATCGATGCGCGGCTCGCCGCGACCGACGACGAAGCCGGCCAGCCGGCGATCGGCGTCGCCGGCAATACGCTGCAGATCGTCCGTGAGCTCGACGTGCCGGGCGCCGCGCCGCGGCTGCAGGTGGTCCGCTACCGGATCGCCGGCGGGCGCGTGGTGCGCTATGCGTCGCCGCCGCTCGACGACGCGAACCGGTTGCGCGACGCGCTGAAGGACAGCAGCGTCGACGGCTGGAGCTGGGTTGCGCTGATGGGCGGCGTCGGCGCGATCGACGCGAAGCTGTACGTGCCGCGCGTCGGCTGGACCACCAATCTGCAGACGGCCAACGACGCGCTGGCGCAGAACAACGATGCGCTGAAGGTGCCGCAGATCGGCAACGCGCCGCCCGCGCGCGCGGTGACGGGGCTGCAGGTCAGCATCGGCGCGACGTCGCTGCGCGTGCCCGTCACCCGCATCTTCCTCGTCGGGGAATGACGATGCGCGCACGCCCTCACCGGTCCCGGTTCGCCGCGCATGCTCAGGCACGCGCACGCCGCGAACGCGGCGCGGCGATCATCACCGCGCTGCTCGTCGTCGCGCTGTCGGCGATCCTCGTGTCGGGGATGCTGTGGCGCCAGCAGGTGCAGATTCGCCGCATCGAGAACCAGCGCGTGATCGCGCAGGCGCAGTGGGTCGCCCGCGGCGCGCTCGACTGGACGCGCATGATCCTGCGCTCCGAAGGCGACACCGCGCCCGGCATCACCTATCTCGGCGGAATCTGGGCCGTGCCGATCGCGAAGACCAAGCTGTCGGACTTCCTCGGCCGGATCGGCGCGCCGAACGACAACGGCGGCGAAGACACCTATATCTCCGGATCGATCGAGGACGCGCAGGCGAAGTACAACCTGCGCAACCTGGTGTCGTCGCCGGCGCCCGGCGTGCTGCAGCTCAACGTGATGCAGCTCCAGGCGTTCCAGCGGCTCCTGGCGACGCTCGGCTACGACGGCGCGTTCGCGAAGCGGATCGCGTTGCAGATGCGCGCGGGCCTGATGCATTCGGCAACGCGGTTCCAGACGCCGACGCTACCTGGCGCCGGCACGGCCGCGACTGCGCCGGTGCCCGGCGGCGACATGGCCGGTAACGTCACCGACGATCCCGGCATGTCCGACGGCGACCGCGGGCCCGCGCCGCTCGTGATGACCGGCGTCGACAGCCTGCTCGACGTCGACGGCGTGACGCCGGAGATGGTCGTGCGGCTGCGCCCGTTCGTCACCGTGCTGCCGACCACGACGCCGGTGAACATGAACACCGCGCCGGCCGAGGTGATCGCCGCGCTGGTGCCGGGGATGAGCGTGTCGTCCGCGCAGGCGCTCGTGTCGCGCCGCGAGACCGTGTTTTTCCGCAACATCGGCGACGTGCAACTCGCGCTGCGCGGCGCCGGCGCGCCGAACGTGACGATCGACGCGAGCCTCGTCGACGTCAATTCGAGTTATTTCATCGTGCATGGCCGGATCCAGCACGATCGCGCGGAGGTCGATCGCACCTCGCTCGTGTATCGTGATCCGACCACGCACTCGACGCGGGTCGTGCGCATCCGCGACCAGCTATAACGACGCCATCCGGGAGAGGAGCTCTTGAGCACGCTGATTGTTTCTTTGCCGCCGCGCGAGCCGGCCGTGCCGTTGCAGGAATGGCAGTGGCCCGAGCTGCCGTTCACGCTCGTGGACAAGGCCGGCCAGGTACAGCGCGCGGGCCGCGCCGCGCTCGCACTGCTGCCGCGCGCGACTGCGACGCTGCTGATCGTCGCCGCGCGCGACGTGCTGCTGCTGGCCGCGACCGTGCCGCCGCTCAAGGGGCCGAAGCTGCGCCAGGCGCTGCCCAATATCGTCGAGGATCAGCTGATCCAGGATCCGCTCGGCTGCCATATCGCGCTCGATCCGGTCGCGCTGCCCGACGGCCGCCGTGTGCTGGCCGTCGTCGATCGCGCGTGGTTCCGCACGATCTGCGACGCGTTCACCGCAGCCGGCCACCGGCACCTGAGCGCGGTGCCCGCGACACGCTGCCTGCCCGCGCCGCGCACGCCGGCGGCGGCGGCTGCGCAGGATGCGCCCGCCGCCGATGACGCGCCGCAAGCCGTCGCCGTCACGGATGCAGCCGAACCGCTCGCGCGCCCGACTGCGGTGGCCGCGGTGCTCGGCCTCGCGACCGCCGTCGAACCGGCGCTCGTCGAGGCCGGCGCGCAGCCGGCCGCGGCCGGTGCGCCGCGTCTCGAACTTGCGATCGCGCGCGGCGCGCTCGGCGAAGGTTTCGCGGCGCCTGCTTCGCGTGCCGGCGGTACGCTCGCCGCGCTGTCGGGTGGCGGCGACGTCGAACTGTACGAACTCGGCGAGCCGGGCGCGGAGCCGCGCCTCGCGTCGCTCGGCCGCGCCGACGGCCCGCTGCTGCCGGGCGCGCAACCGCTGTCGTTCGACGCGTTCGCGCGGCGTGCGCTCGCCGAACGCTTCGATCTGTGCCAGTTCGAATTCGAATCGCAGCCGTGGCGCTTCGACCGCGCGACGGTGAAGCGCCTGCGCGTGCCGATCGCACTCGTCGCGGCCACGCTCGGCGTCGCGGTGATCGGGATGAACCTGCACTGGTGGAAGCTGTCGCGCGAGCGCGATGCGCTGTCCGCGCAGATCACCGAGACGTTGCTGTCGGCGTTCCCGAAGACGACGACGGTGCTCGATCCGCCCGCGCAGATGCAGCGTCAGCTCGACCAGCTGCGCGTCGCGGCGGGCGAGCTGTCGCCAAACGATTTCCTCGCGCTGTCGAGCGGGCTGTCGCGTTCGATGGGCGCGCTGCCGCTGAACGGAATCGCATCGCTCGATTATCACGACCGGCGGCTCGACGTCGGCTTCAAGCCGGAGGTCAAGGTCGACCCCGATTTCCCGCAGCGCCTCGCGCGCAACGGGCTGGCCGGCGAAGTCGACAGCAGCACCGGCAAATGGACGATCCGGAGCCGCTCATGAAGACGGAACAACTGAACCAGGCGGTCGCGCAGTTCTGGGGCGAACGCACGCCGCGCGAGCGGACGCTGCTCGGCTGGGGCGGCGCCGTGCTGGCCGTCGCGATCGCCTACTCGGTGCTGTGGTCGCCCGCGCAGGAAGGTCGTGCGCGGATCCGGCACGAGCTGCCGACGATGCGCCGCGAGCTTGCGCAGATGACCGCGCAGGCCAACGAAGCGAAGTCGCTGACGGCCGCCGCGCAAGGCGTCGCGCCGACCGGCCTCGCGCTGAAGGACGCGCTCGCCGCGTCGCTGTCCGATCACGGGCTGCAGGGGGCGCAGTTGCAGGTCGTCGGCAACGGCGTGCAGATCCAGATGAAGAACGTGCCGTTCCCGGCGTGGACCCAGTGGCTCGACGACGCGCGCCGCCAGTTCAAGGTGCAGGTCGGCGAAGCGCACGTGACCGGGCTGAAGGAAGATGGCCAGGTCGACCTGACGGCCGTGATGCAACCCTCGACGCAGAAATGACGCAGTGACTGAAACCAGCGACGATCGGCCGATGCGGCCAGGGATCGGGCGGCTCGTCGCCGCCTTGCCGTGGGTGGCGGCAGGTGGGCTCGCGACGGCGCTGACGCTCGTGGCACTCGCGCCGGCCGCGTGGATCGCGCCGCAGTTCGCGCGCGCGACGGGCGGCCACGTGAACCTCGTCGATCCGGACGGCTCGCTGTGGCACGGTTCGGGCACGCTGATGCTCGCGCCGGGCGCGGACCAGAGCGCCGCGACGCTGCTGCCGGGCCGGGTCGAGTGGACCACGCGCTTCTGGCCGCTGCTGACCGGGCGCGTGCAGATGCGCATGCGGCAGACCGAGGCGATGCCCGATGCCGTCACGCTCGATGCGACGTGGCGCGGCGCGGTGCTGTCGGCGGGCTCGATGGCGGTGCCCGCGTCGCTGCTCGCCGGGCTCGGCACGCCGTTCAACACGCTCGATCTGCAGGGCAACGTGCGGCTCGGCTGGACCGACTGGCGGATGATCGGCAACAACGCGTTCGGCCAGTTGACGGTGACGATCGATTCGATGAGTTCGCGCGTGTCGCGCGTGAAGCCGCTCGGTTCGTACCGTGCGGTGCTGCAGGCGAAGGGGACGGACGCCGATCTCGACCTGTCGACGACGCAGGGCCCGCTGTTCCTCGACGGGCACGGCAGTTTCGGCCCCGGCCAGGCATCGTTTCGCGGCACCGCGCATGCGGCGCCCGAGCAGCAGGCGAACCTCGCGGGGCTGCTGAACCTGCTCGGCCATCCGATCGGCAACAACGCGGTATCGCTGATCTTCGGCGACGCGACGCGCTGAACGCGCGTCGCCCGCTCCTGTTTCCCGTTATTTCTGCGCGAGCGGCGCGGCCGGCGCCGCCGTGGCGGACGCCGGCACCGGTGCCGGCGCAGCCACATCGCCCGTTTCGCGCGTCATGTCCGACGCATCCCAGCCGCCGCCGAGCGCCTTCACGAGCCCGACCGACGACACCATCCGCTGCCCGGCGATCGTCGCGAGCTTCTGGTGCGCGGTGAACGCGGTGGTCTGCGCGGTCAGCACGTTCAGGTAGGCGACGGTGCCGGCCTTGTACTGGTTCGTGACGATCGCGAGCGCGTGCTCGGCGCTGTCGACGGCCTGCCGCTGCACGTCGATTTCCTGCGCGAGGATGCGTTGCGACGCGAGGTTGTCCTCGACGTCCTGGAACGCGGTGAGCACCGCGAGACGGTACGCGGCGACGTCCTGGTCGTAGGTCGCGCGTGCGGCATCGGTCTGCGCGGCGCGCAGGCCGGCGTCGAACAGCGTCGCCGCGAGCTGCGGGCCGACCGTCCAGAAGCGCGCGGGCAACGTGAACAGTTGCGACCACACCGAGCTCTGGAAGCCGCCGGTGGCCGACAGCGTGAGCGTCGGGAAGAACGCGGCGATCGCCACGCCGATCTGCTCGTTCGCGGCCGCCGCGCGGCGTTCGGCCGCGGCGATGTCGGGCCGGCGTTCGAGCAGCGCGGACGGCACGTCGACCGGCGTGATCGGCGGTTCGGCCGTGAGCGGGTTCGGCGGCAGCGAGAACGTCGACGCCGGTTCGCCGATCAGCGTCGCGATCGCATGCTCGTACTGCGCGCGCGCGACGCCGTTGTCGATCGACGCGGCCTGCGCGCTCTGCAGCTGGGTTTGTGCCTGGATCACGTCCGCGCGCGCGGCGACGCCCTGCGCGTACTGGTTCTGCGTGAGCTTCAGCGATTCGCCGTACGACTTCACGGTATCGTCGAGCAGCCGTTGCAACGCATCGGACGTGCGCAGCTGGAAGTAGGTCTGCGCGAGCAGCGCCTGCTGCGACAGTCGCGCGTTCGCGAGCTCGGCCGCGGCAGCCGCTTCGCCGGCGCGCTGCGCGCTGACGGTGCGGCTCACCTTGCCCCACAGGTCGGGCTCCCAGCTCGCATCGAGGCCGACGCTGTAGCTGTTGCTGATCGACGAACTGCTGCCGAAGCTCGACGAACCCGACGACGAGGACGCGCGCCCGGAGCGCGCGCGCGACCCGGATGCGGTCAGCCCGACGGTCGGGAAATACGCGGCGCGCGCCTCGGTGACGAGCGCGCGGGCCTGCCGGTACGCGGCGGCCGATTGCGCGATGGTCTGGTTCGATGCGTTGAGCTTGCCGATCAGCGCGTCGAGCTGCGGATCGTTGTAGACGCTCCACCACGGGCCGCGGTCGGCCCGGTCGGCCGGCTGCGCGACCTTCCAGCCGGCCGGCGCTTCCTTGAAGGCGGCGGGGATCGACGTGTCGGGCCGGTGATAGTCGGGCCCGACGGCGCAGCCGGCGAGCAGCACGGCCGTCGCAACGGCGACGGCGGCGCTCAGCGGGCGAAGGGCGCGCGGGAGGGAAGCGTACGGCATCGTGGTTTCCTGTCTGGGCGCGACGCTCGGCGGGCGGCGTCGCGCGAATGCGGTCGTGCAGTGCGGTCGATGTGCCGCTGGCGGACAAATGGTAACTGACGGCGGGAAAGCTGCGCAGCCCTAAGGGTACGGTGCGCGGCAGCACGAATGTGTTACCGGCGCGGCCGGCCGGTTTACCGGCCATTACGACCGGCTTGCGGACGAGACAGGCAACGGATGCGATGACACCGGGCCGCGGGGGATGCGGCCGGCGTTCAGTCGGGATGGCGGGCGCGGTGCGGCTTCAGTGGCAGCGCGCGGGCACCGGAATGGGCTGGGCGGCGGCCCGCCATGTCGACGGCTCCGTGGCCGCCGGCTGGCCGGTGCGACGGGCGGCGCCCTTCGCGTTGCGCTGCCGGCGATGATCGAACCAGGCGAACCCGAGCGCCGCGAGCGATCCGCCCGGTACCACCAGCATCGTCACGTACAGTGCGATCTTCCAGCCGCGGTGCGGCCCGGAGAACACATGATGAGCGGTATCGGTCAGGTTGCGGCGCAGCGCGCCGGCGGCATTTTTCAGGAACAGCATCGCGAACATCCTCGGGGGGCCCGGCAGTGCGGGCTAGGCGGTCAGAACATCGTCTCCGGCAGTGCAACATGCACGTCGTAACTGGTTGACTGAAATAATATTGACTAAGCAATCATTTTTCAAGATACTGGGCGCGTTTTGACCTGAAACGCACTGTTGCTGTGTGCGCAATCGCATGAACGGCGGCCTCTACGATCCCGACACCATCGCCCTGGAAACGAGCCTCGGTTATTACCTGACCAAGGCCCGGCAGGCGCTCGTCGAGCGAATGGACCGCGCGCTCGAGCCGTACGACCTCACCGCGCAGCAAATCGGCGTGATCCTGCTGCTGTCACGCGGCTATGCGCGCACGCCGTTCGAGCTGTCGCGCAAGATGTCGTACGACAGCGGTTCGATGACCCGGATGCTCGACCGTCTCGAGCGCAAGGGCCTGGTCGCGCGCTCGCGCAGCGAACAGGACCGCCGGATGATCGAGCTGACGCTGACCGAACGCGGCACCGACGCGGCCCGCGCGCTGCCGTCGCTGATCGCGGCCGCGCTGAACGCGCAACTGGCCGGCTTCTCGGCCGACGAACTCGCGACGCTCACCGGCCTGCTGCAGCGGTTCATCGCCAATGGGCCCGGCGACGCCGGCTGCCCGAAACCGGATGAACCGGATTGCTGAGCGCGGGAGGCCCGATGTCCAGGTTAAGCATTCGCTTATTTATCTGTCTGGGCAGAAGATGACGAGACACATGCTCCGTCTGCCCCCTTCCCTGTTCCACCCGGCCGGGCCGCGCGGTATCGTGCGCCCGTGCGTTGCGGCGGCGCGTTGCGCGCGCCGCGTCTAGGAGATTCCGATGTCCGCCACCCCGGTATCCGCCGCGCCGGCTGCCCCCGCGCCCGCGCCGCTCACCGGCGGCGCGCTCGCGCTGCTCACCGTCGGGCTCGCGCTCGGCACCTTCATGGAAGTGCTCGACACGTCGATCGCGAACGTCGCGGTGCCGACCATCTCGGGCAGCCTCGGCGTCGCGACGAGCCAGGGCACCTGGGTGATCTCGTCGTATTCGGTCGCGTCCGCGATCGCGGTGCCGCTGACCGGCTGGCTCGCGCGGCGGGTCGGCGAAGTGCGCCTGTTCACGCTGTCGGTGCTCGCGTTCACGATCGCGTCGGCGCTGTGCGGCCTCGCGAGCAACTTCGAGACGCTGATCGCGTTCCGGTTGCTGCAGGGCCTCGTGTCGGGCCCGATGGTGCCGTTGTCGCAGACGATCCTGATGCGCAGCTACCCGCCCGCGAAGCGCGGGCTCGCGCTCGGGCTATGGGCGATGACGGTGATCGTCGCGCCGATCTTCGGCCCGTTGCTGGGCGGCTGGATCAGCGACAACTACACGTGGCCGTGGATCTTCTATATCAATTTGCCGATCGGCATCTTTTCCGCGACCTGCGCGTATTTCCTGCTGCGCGGCCGCGAGACCAACACGAGCAAGCAGCGGATCGACGCGATCGGCCTCGCGCTGCTCGTGATCGGCGTGTCGTGCCTGCAGATGATGCTCGACCTCGGCAAGGACCGCGACTGGTTCAACTCGAGCTTCATCGTCGCGCTCGCGCTGATCGCGGTCGTGTCGCTCGCGTTCATGCTCGTCTGGGAGGCGACCGAGAAGGACCCGGTGGTCGACCTGTCGCTGTTCAAGGACCGCAACTTCGCGCTCGGTGCGCTGATCATCTCGTTCGGCTTCATGGCGTTCTTCGGCTCGGTCGTGATCTTCCCGCTGTGGCTGCAGACGGTGATGGGCTACACGGCCGGCAAGGCCGGCCTCGCGACCGCGCCGGTCGGGCTGCTCGCGCTGGTGCTGTCGCCGCTGATCGGGCGCAACATGCACCGGCTCGACCTGCGGATGGTCGCGAGCCTCGCATTCATCGTGTTCGCGGGCGTGTCGATCTGGAATTCGACGTTCACGCTCGACGTGCCGTTCAACCACGTGATCCTGCCGCGGCTCGTGCAGGGGATCGGCGTCGCGTGCTTCTTCGTGCCGATGACGACGATCACGCTGTCGAGCATCTCCGACGACCGGCTCGCGAGCGCATCGGGACTGTCGAACTTCCTGCGCACGCTGTCCGGCGCGATCGGCACCGCGGCCAGTTCGACGTTCTGGGAGAACGATGCGATCTACCACCACGCGCGGCTGGCGGAATCGGTGAGCGTCTACGCGCAGAACACGACCGACTATCAGGGCGCGCTCGCCCAGATCGGGATCGTCGGGCAGACGGCCAACGCCCAGCTCAACCAGATCGTCACGCAGCAGGGCTTCATGATGGCGACCAACGACTTCTTCTACCTGTCCGCGGGCATGTTCGTCGCGCTCGCGGCGCTCGTGTGGATCACGAAGCCGAGGAAGGGGGCCGGGCCGGCGATGGGGCATTGAAATGGGCAAGACTGGCGACGGGAGCGTCCGGCCTGCGCGTTCGCGTTGCGTGGATTGCCGGATTGAACCAAGCCGGCGAAGGTCACTCCCTGGCCCGTAATCCCCCGAACGCCAGATCGTCGCCCGACGCGATCGGCAGCGTCGCCCGCGCAACCTCGAGCCACGCACGCGCCGCGTGCGACAGGTAACCCTTCTTCAGCCAGCCGAGCGCGATCGCCCAGGTGATCTCCGGCTCGACGATCGGCCGGCACGTGAACTGCCGCGCATCGAGCCGCCGGCAGTACGGCTCCGGCAACAGCGCGATGCCGACGCCCGCGTGCACCAGCGCGGCCATGAAATCCCAGTGGCCGCTGCGGCTCACGATCGACGGCGTGAAGCCGACCTGCCGGCACGCGTCCAGCACCGCATCGTGCAGCGCGAGGCTTTCCGCATAGAACACGAACGACTCGCGCGCGAGATCGGCGAGCGGCACGGCCGCGTGATCCTCCCAGCGCGATTCGCGCGGCGCGACGAGCCACAGCGGCGCGCGCACCATCGGCAGCCGCTCGAACGTGCCGGGGTCGACCGGCTCCAGCAGCCCGCCGAGCTCCAGTTCGCCCGACATCAGCGCGGCCTCGATCATCCGCGCGCCCTGCTCGAACAGCTTCAGCTCGATGTTCGGATAGCGCTGCTTGTACGCGGCGATGATCGGCGTGAACAGCGACCCGCCGAGCGGCGGAATGCCGATCGTCAGCTCGCCGCGCCCGAGCGTGCCGAGATCGTTCAGCTCCGACTGCAGCTGCGCCTGCGCGGCGAGCACGTCCTGCCCGCGCTGGAACACGATCCGCCCCGCGTCGGTCAGCACCATCTGCCGGCCGTCGCGCAGCAGCAGCGGCGAGCCGATCTCGTCCTCGAGCGCCTTCACCATCTTGCTGATGGTCGGCTGCGTGACGAACAGCCGGTCGGCGGCCGCGGTGAAGCTCTGCTGACGGACCACCTCGACGAAGTACCGCAACGCGCGCAATTCCATCGATCACTCCCCAGATTGGTGCGGCACACGCACCTGAATTCCGAATTGGAATGACAAGGATAGAGACAAGTCATTTTATTTATGGTTAGGGGAAACCCTATACTTGGGCCATCGACAGAAACATCCGTATGGAGCCCGCCATGAACAAGCCGACCGCCACGATCGCCGCCCGTCCCGCCGCTTCCGGCAACGTCGCGCACACCGGCCGGATCGCGCTGCAGGCCGCCGCGCTCGGCGTGCTGTGGATGGCGGTCGACTGGGCCGTGCGCAAGATCGGGCTGCCGGTGCCGTCCGGCGTGATCGGCCTCGCGGTGTTGCTCGTCCTGCTGTTCTCGGGCCGCGTCACGCCCGCATGGGTGAAGGACGGCGCGAACTGGCTGCTGTCCGACATGCTGCTGTTCTTCGTGCCGGCCGCCGTTGCGGCGGTCCAGTACGGCGGGCTGTTCCGCGAGGACGGCTGGCGCATCGCGCTGGTCATGCTCGCCGGCACCGCGTTCGTGATGGTCGCCGTGGCCGTCGCGGTCGACCTCGCCGCGAAGCTCGAACGCCGGCTCGCCGCGCAGCGCGTGTTCGCCGAACGCCGCCGCGCGCGCCTCGCCACCGTGTCCGCCCACTGAGCCGGAGCCCACGATGCCTGCGCTGCCGTCGAACCTGTCCGCCGACCACATGAATACCGCGATCTCCGTCGGCTGCTTCGTGCTGACGGTCGTCCTGTATTTCGCGTCGAAGCGGCTCTACGCGTACAGGAAGACGCTGCTGTTCTCGCCGCTCGTGTTCGTGCCGGGCGTGCTGGTGCTGCTCGTCTTGCTGACCGGCATCCCGTATTCGGTCTACTTCCGCGACACGCGCTGGCTGATGTGGCTGCTCGGCCCGGCGACGATCGCGTTCGCGGTGCCGATCTACGAGTATCGCGACCTGATCCGCCGCCACTGGCTATCGCTGTCGGTCGGCGTCGCGGTCGGGATCGGCGCGGGCGTGTGCGGGTCGCTGCTGCTCGCGAAGCTGCTGCACCTGTCGCCCGAGCTGCAGCGCTCGCTGATGACGCGCTCGGTCTCGACCCCGTTCGCGCTCGCCGTGTCCGACAAGATCCACGCGCCGAAGGACCTCACCGCGCTGTTCGTGATCGCGACCGGCATCTGCGGGATGCTGCTCGGCGAGATCGTGCTCGCGCTGGTGCCGATGCGCACGCGGCTCGCGCGCGGCGCGCTGTTCGGTGCCGCCGCGCACGGTGTCGGCACCGCGAAGGCGCGCGAGATCGGCAGCGAGGAAGGCGTCGTGTCGAGCCTCACGATGATGATCGCGGGCGTCGCGATGGTGCTGATCGCGCCGCTGCTGTCGCTGTTGCCGATCTGACCGCGCGAGCGACGCCCGCCAAGCGCAGGCCTGATCGTGCCTGCCGCCATCGTCGCGGCAGGCCCCGTGCGGCAAGAACGGCGCCTCCTCCCGGCCACGCCCGCTCCGTCTGCCGGCCTGGCGGCCTTTTCCGCGCCCGGCATGGCCGTCTTGTTCCGCCCACCCTGCCCTGCGTCCGGCCGACACCCGGCCGACAATCGGCTGAGATAGCCGCAATTCCCCCCTCTTTTCCGCCCATCGGGCTCGGCCCGGATGCCGAACAATGCATGCTACGAGACATCACGCACGCATTCACATGGCCTCCACGACTGCAAACCCGCCTGCCGACAAGCCGGCTTCGTCCGGCAAGTTCAAGCGCATCGCGCTCATCGCCGTCATCGCGCTGGGCGCGGCGGCTGCCGCCGCGGGCGGCATGTACGTGTTCCTGAGCAAGGCAGGCGTCGGCCATGCGAGCGCGCCCGCCGAACCGCCGCCGCTCGCCGCGCCGGTGTTCTTCCCGCTCGACCCGCTGACCGTGAACCTGCAGTCGGACGACGGCGTGCAGCACTACCTGCGCGTCGGCCTGTCGCTGAAGCTCACCGACCCGAAGGCGCAGGAGCAACTGACCGCGCGGATGCCGGAGATCCGCAGCCGGATCCTGCTCGCGCTGTCGAACAAGCATCCCGAGGATCTCGCGACGCCGGACGGCAAGCGTTCGCTCGCGACGGAACTGCGGGACCTGATCGAGCAGCCGACGCAGCCGGGCAACCAGCGCGCGAAGGTCGACGACGTGTTGTTCACCGAATTCGTCGTCCAGTAACGCGGCCGGCAAAGGAGCGCGCATGGGCCACCAGGAGTTCATGTCCCAGGAGGAGGTCGACGCCCTCCTCAAGGGCGTCACGGGCGAAACCGACGCAGTCGACGAGTTGCGCGACACGTCGGGCGTCCGCCCCTACAACATCGCGACGCAGGAGCGGATCGTCCGCGGCCGGATGCCCGGCCTCGAGATCATCAACGACCGCTTCGCGCGCCTCTTGCGGATCGGCATCTTCAACTTCATGCGGCGCACGGCGGAAATCTCCGTGAGCCAGGTGAAGGTGCAGAAGTACAGCGAGTTCACCCGCAACCTGCCGATCCCGACGAACCTGAACCTGGTGCACGTGAAGCCGCTGCGCGGCACGTCGCTGTTCGTGTTCGACCCGAATCTCGTGTTCTTCGTGGTCGACAACCTGTTCGGCGGCGACGGGCGCTTCCACACCCGCGTCGAGGGCCGCGACTTCACGGCCACCGAGCAGCGGATCATCGGCAAGCTGCTGAACCTCGTGTTCGAGCACTACACGACCGCGTGGAAAAGCGTGCGGCCGCTGCAGTTCGAATTCGTGCGCTCGGAGATGCACACGCAGTTCGCGAACGTCGCGACGCCGAACGAGATCGTGATCGTCACGCAGTTTTCGATCGAATTCGGGCCGACGGGCGGCACGCTGCACATCTGCATGCCGTATTCGATGGTCGAGCCGATCCGCGACGTGCTCTCGTCGCCGATCCAGGGCGAGGCGCTCGAAGTCGACCGTCGCTGGGTGCGCGTGCTGTCGCAGCAGGTGCAGTCCGCCGAGGTCGAGCTGACTGCGGATCTCGCGGAGATTCCGTCCACCTTCGAGAAGATCCTGAACCTGCGCACGGGCGACGTGCTGCCGCTGGAGATCGAGGACACGATCACCGCGAAGGTCGACGGCGTGCCGGTAATGGAATGCGGCTACGGCATTTTCAATGGTCAATATGCGTTGCGCGTGCAGAAGATGATCAGCGCGGGCGATGCGATGAAGGAAGGTGGATATGAGTGAGCTGAACCAGACGCCCGACGATGACATCCAGGCGATGGCCGACGCGGCCCTCGCGGCTTCGGCCGCCGACGCCCAGGCGGCACCGGCCGCAGTGGAAGAGGATCCGGGCATGGACGACTGGGCCGCCGCGCTCGCCGAGCAGAATCATCAGCCGGTGCAGGCGGGCGCGACCGGCGCCGGCGTGTTCCAGCCGCTGTCGAAGGCCGCGGCCAGCTCGACGCACAACGACATCGAGATGATTCTCGACATCCCGGTCAAGATGACCGTGGAACTCGGCCGCACGAAGATCGCGATCCGCAACCTGCTGCAGCTCGCGCAGGGCTCGGTCGTCGAGCTCGACGGCCTCGCCGGCGAGCCGATGGACGTGCTCGTGAACGGCTGCCTGATCGCGCAGGGCGAGGTGGTGGTCGTCAACGACAAGTTCGGCATCCGGCTGACCGACATCATCACGCCGGCCGAACGCATCCGGAAGCTGAACCGGTGAAGGTCGTGACGTCCGGCCGCCGCATGCGCAGTGCGACCGCAGCGGCTGCGCTGGCCGTTGCCGCGTCGCTGGCCTGTGCGCCGGCCGGCGCCGCCGACATGAACGCGGTGAACAACGCCGGCGCCATCGCATCGAGCGTGACGGTCGGTTCGGCCGTGCCGTCGCTCGGCGTCGGCGCGGTGCTGCAGACGCTCGTCGGGCTCGCGGTCGTGATCGGTCTCGTATTCGGCTGCGCGTGGCTCGCGCGCCGTTTCGGCTTCCAGCCCGCGCGGCGCGGCGGCCCGCTGAAGGTCGTGTCGAGCGTCGCGGTCGGTGCAAAGGAAAGCGCGACGATCGTCGAGATCGGCGACACCTGGCTCGTGCTCGGCGTCGCGCCGGGCAACGTGCGGCTGCTGCATACGCTGCCGGCCGGCTCGGCGGCCGTCACGACGCCGGCATCGGCGTCGGCCGACACCGCCGCCGGCACCGCTTCCGCCGAAGGCCAGCCCGGCACGTTCGGCGCGCGGTTTCGCGACGCGCTCGCGGGCGAAGCCGCGAAGCGCTTCGGGCGCGGCAAGGACCGCTGACATGGCGTCGCGCCCTCTTTCCGTACTCGCATTTCGATGAAACACGACTTCCTGCGTCACGCGGCGCGCCTCGCGCCCGTGCTGATCCTCGGCCTCGCCCCCGCGCTCGCGTGCGCGCAGGCGGCCGGCCTGCCCGCGTTCAACACGAGCCCGGGCCCGCACGGCGGCACCACCTATTCGCTGAGCGTGCAGACGATGCTGCTGCTCACGATGCTGTCGTTCCTGCCGGCGATGTTGCTGATGATGACGAGCTTCACGCGCATCATCATCGTGCTGTCGCTGCTGCGCCAGGCGCTCGGCACCGCGACGACGCCGCCGAACCAGGTGCTGGTCGGCCTCGCGATGTTCCTCACCTTTTTCGTGATGTCGCCGGTGCTCGACAAGGCTTACACCGACGGCTACAAGCCGTTCTCCGACGGCTCGATGCCGATGGAGCAGGCCGTGCAGCGCGGCGTCGCGCCGTTCAAGACCTTCATGCTGAAGCAGACCCGCGAGACCGATCTCGCGCTGTTCGCGAAGATCTCGAAGGCCGCGCCGATGCAGGGCCCGGAAGACGTGCCGCTGTCGCTCCTGGTGCCCGCGTTCGTCACGAGCGAGCTGAAGACCGGCTTCCAGATCGGCTTCACGATCTTCATTCCGTTCCTGATCATCGACATGGTCGTCGCGAGCGTGCTGATGTCGATGGGGATGATGATGGTGTCGCCGTCCACCGTGTCGCTGCCGTTCAAGCTGATGCTGTTCGTGCTGGTCGACGGCTGGCAGCTCCTGATCGGCTCGCTCGCGCAGAGCTTCACGTAAGCGGAGGACGTACGCGATGACGCCCGAACAAGTCATGACGCTGGCGCACCAGGCGATGATGGTCGGCCTGCTGCTGGCCGCCCCGCTGCTGCTGGTCGCGCTCGCGGTCGGCCTCGTCGTGAGCCTGTTCCAGGCCGCGACGCAGATCAACGAATCGACGCTGTCGTTCATCCCGAAGCTGCTCGCGGTGGCCGCGACGCTCGTGATCGCCGGCCCGTGGATGCTGACGACGATGCTCGACTACCTGCGGCAGACGCTGCTGCACGTCGCGACGCTCGGCGCCGGCTGACCGGCACGCCCGGCAGCGTTGCCCCGCGATGTTCTCGGTTACCTACGCGCAGCTCAACGGCTGGCTGACCGCCTTCCTGTGGCCGTTCGTGCGGATGCTCGCGCTCGTCGCGACGGCACCCGTGGTCGGCCACGCGGCGGTGCCGGTGCGCGTGAAGATCGGCATTGCCGCGTTCATGGCGCTGGTCGTCGCGCCGACGCTCGGCGCGATGCCGGCCGTCACCGTGTTCTCCGCGCAGGGTATCTGGATCGTCGTCACGCAGTTCCTGATCGGCGCCGCGCTGGGCTTCACGATGCAGATCGTGTTCGCGGCCGTCGAGGCGGCCGGCGACTTCATCGGCCTGTCGATGGGGCTCGGCTTCGCGACCTTCTTCGACCCGCATTCGAACGGCGCGACGCCCGTGATGGGCCGCTTCCTGAACGCGATCGCGATGCTCGCGTTCCTCGCGGTGGACGGCCACCTGCAGGTGTTCGCGGCGCTGGCCGCGTCGTTCCAGTCGCTGCCGGTGTCGGCCGACCTGCTGCACGCGCCCGGCTGGCGCACGCTCGCCGCGTTCGGTGCGACCGTGTTCGAAATGGGGTTGCTGCTCGCGCTGCCGGTGGTCGCGGCGCTGCTGATCGCGAACCTCGCGCTCGGGATCCTGAACCGCGCGGCGCCGCAGATCGGCATCTTCCAGATCGGCTTTCCGGTCACGATGCTGGTCGGGCTGTTGCTCGTGCAACTGATGATCCCGAACCTCGTGCCGTTCGTGTCGCACCTGTTCGACATGGGGCTCGACGCGATGGGGCGCGTGCTGCTCGGGTGGCGCCAGGCCACCTGAGTCGCCGCTTGCTGGAAAACCCCTAAAGGAATCGCCCGCCCGCGAAAGGTGCCGGAAGGTTTCGTCTCCCTATACTCGTTATGACGATGCAGCAAGCATCGCGCCATGCGAATACAACGAAGGAGACAACCCGATGCGACCCATCCTGCGCACCCTCGCCATTGCAGCCAGCCTGAGCTGCGCGCTCGCTGCCCACCCCGCTTTCGCCGACGACGGCGGCAAGATCACGATCATGGTCGGCGGGATCGCGAAGCTGATCTACCTGCCCGCGCGGCTCACGCAGGAGCTCGGCAACTTCAAGGCCGAAGGGCTCGACGTCGAGCTGCTGTCGCAGCCGGCCGGCGTGGACGCCGAGAACGAGCTGCTGGCGGGCGCCGTGCAGGGTGTCGTCGGCTTCTACGACCATACGATCGACCTGCAGAGCAAGGGCAAGGACGTGAAGGCGATCGCCGTGTTCGGCCAGGTGCCGGGCGAAGTCGAGATGGTGTCGACCAAGGCGGCGCCCACGTTCAAGTCGATGGCCGACGCGAAGGGCAAGACGCTCGGCGTGACGGGCCTCGGCTCGTCGACGAGCTTCCTCACCCAATACCTCGCGCTGCAGCACGGCGTGCAGTCGACGCAGTACACGATGCTGCCGGTCGGCGCGGATGCGAGCTTCATCGCCGCGATCAAGCAGGGTCGCATCGACGCCGGGATGACGACCGAGCCGACCGTATCCGCACTCGAGAAGATGGGCGACGCGAAGGTGATGGTCGACATGCGCACCGTCGACGGCACGCGCGCCGCGCTTGGCGGCACCTACCCGGCCGCGAGCCTGTACGTGCAGTCGGCGTGGGCCGATTCGCACAAGGCGGAAGCGACCAAGCTCGCGCACGCATTCGCGAGGACGATGCAGTTCATCCACACGCACAGTGCCGAGGAAATCGCCGCGAAGATGCCGTCCGACTACCAGAAGGACAAGGGCCTGTACGTGGCCGCGCTGAAGGCGTCGCTGCCGATGTACACGGCCGACGCGAAGATGCCGGCCGACGGCCCGGCGACCGTGCTGAAGGTGCTGTCGGCGTTCAACCCGTCGGTGAAGGGCAAGCATATCGATCTGGCACGCACCTACACCAACGATTTCGTGAACGCGAAGTAATCGATCTCGGCTGAGGCGCCGGCGGCGGCGATCCCGCCGCCGTGCGTTCCCCGTTCCGGCCCGGTTGACCGGCCCGGCGTCGCCACGATGCGGCGCCCTCTTCACCCGCAGGACGAATGCGATGAATCAGGCAGTCTCCCCGAGCACACCGGCGATCGAGTTTCGCAATGTGTCGTGCCGCTTCATTTCGCCGGAAGGCAAGGCCACCGTCGCGCTGCGCGACTTCAGCATGAGCGTCGCGCGCGGCGAGTTCATCGCGATCGTCGGGCCGACCGGCTGCGGCAAGTCGACCACGCTGAACATGATCACCGGGCTGCTCAAGCCGGTGTCCGGCGAGGTCCGCGTGATGGGCCGCCCGGTCGACGGGATCGATCCGCGCATCGGCTTCGTGTTCCAGGCCGACGCCGTGTTCCCCTGGCGCAACGTGATCGACAACGTCGCGGCAGGCCCGCTGTTCCGCGGCCGCTCGAAGGACGTCGCGTACGCGCAGGCCGAGGAATGGATCCGCAAGGTCGGCCTCGACAAGTTCACGAAACACTACCCGCACCAGCTTTCGGGCGGGATGCGCAAGCGCGTCGCGCTCGCGCAGACCTTCATCAACCAGCCGGAAATCCTGCTGATGGACGAGCCGTTCTCCGCGCTCGACATGCAGACCCGCACGCTGATGCAGGACGAACTGCTGCAGCTGTGGTCTGCCAACAAGGGCTCGGTCGTGTTCGTCACGCACGATCTCGAGGAGGCGATCGCGCTCGCCGACCGCGTGTTCGTGCTGACCGCGCGGCCAGCGACGCTCAAGCGCGTGTACGAGATCGACCTGCCGCGTCCGCGCGTCATGTCGGAAGTGCGCTACGACGCGCGCTTCATCGAGATTTCCAAGGACATCTGGCACGACCTGCGCGAAGAAGTGCAGATCGGTTGACGCATATGCCGCACGGCAAGCAATGGCAAGACACAGCAAGGACAGGAGCATGACCGACATGACGCTTCCCACTACCGCCCTTCCGGCGACGACGCTCGAGGACGACGAGCGCATCGCGCAACGCCGGCTGCGCCGCCGGCGCAACCTGATCGTCACGTTGCGGATCGCCGTGCTCGTCGTCGTGCTCGGCGGGTGGGAACTCGCCGCACGGCTGAAGTGGATCGATCCGTTCTTCTTCTCGATGCCGTCGCTGATCTTCGACCAGATCCAGGACTGGTTCGTGAACGGCACGTCGCAGGGCCCGCTGCTCACGCAGGTGTGGGTCACGCTCGAGGAAACCGCGATCGGCTTCCTGATCGGCTCGGTCGCCGGCGTGATCTGCGGGATCGTGCTCGGCCGCAACAAGCTGATGGCCGACGTGTTCGGCCTGTACATCCAGATCGCGAACTCGATTCCGCGTGTCGTGCTGGGCTCGGTGTTCGTGATCGCGCTCGGCCTCGGGATGGCGTCGAAGATCGCGCTGGCCGTCGTGATGGTGTTCTTCGTCGTGTTCGGCAACGCGTTCCAGGGCGTGCGCGAAGCCGACCGCTACCTGATCGCGAACGCGCAGATCCTCGGCGCATCGCGCCGGCAGATCACCACGTCCGTCGTGATTCCGTCCGCGCTGAGCTGGATTCTCGCGAGCCTGCACGTGAGCTTCGGTTTCGCGCTGGTCGGTGCGGTGGTCGGCGAATTCCTGGGTTCCAAGCAGGGCATCGGCCTGCTAATCTCCACCGCCCAGGGCGCGTTCAACGCGAGCGGCGTGTTCGCGGCGATGATCGTGCTGGCCGTGGTCGCGCTGGCCGCCGACTACCTGCTGACCTGGCTCGAGAAGCGCTTGCTGAAGTGGCGCCCCGCCGCTTTCTGAGCAGCGCACGCATCATCGGATGACACACCCCGACCGCGCCGGCCGCCCCGGCGCGGTTCGGCATTGAGGAGAAGGAATGGCGCACAGCCTGCGCGGGCGACTCCTGTGGTGGCTGCTGCTGCCGCTCGCGGCCTTCGTGCTGATCGCGGGCGCGATGTCGTACGACACCGCGCGGACCACGGCCGGGCTCGTGCAGGACAGCGCGCTCGTCGCGTCCGCGCGCACGATCGGCGAGGACGTCGAATGGCGCAACGGGCGGCCGGTCGCCGACGTGCCGCCGGCCGCGCTGGAGATCTTCGAATCGCCGTCTGGCGATTCGGTGTTCTACAAGGTGATCGACGGTCACGGCCAGCTGCTCGCCGGCACCCCGGCGCTCGACGTGCCGGCGCGGCATGGCATCGAGCCCACGCTGTACGACACGTCGCTCGACGCGGTGCGGCTGCGCGCGGTGGCCTACGATCGCCAGCTATACGACGAGGGGCAGATCGAGACGGTGACGGTGGTCGTCGCGAAGACGACGCGCTCGCACGACACGATGGTCGCGACGATCTGGCGGCCGCAGCTCGTGCGCCTGTCGTTGATGCTGGTGCTCGCCGTGGTGCTCGTCTATCTCGGCCTCACGCTCGAGCTGCGCCCGCTGATGAAGCTGAAGGACGACGTCGCCGACCGCGGGCCGATGGAGCTGGAGCCGATCCGGCCGGAGCGGCTCCAGCACGAATTGCGGCCGATCGTCGACGCGATCAACCAGTGCATCGCACGGCTGAACACGCACACGGCGACGCAACGCCGCTTCATCGCCGACGCCGCGCACCAGCTGCGCACGCCGATCGCGGTGCTCGACACGCAGATCCAGTACGCGCAGCAGCGCGGCAACGACGATCGTGATCTTGCGTCGGTGCTCGACAGCATGCAGCGCAGCAGCCGCAAGATGGCCGACGTGACCGACAAGCTGCTGCTGCTCGCGCATGCGGAAGCGACGCCGTCGACGCTGCTCACGCACCGCGTCGATCTCGCCGCCGTCGTATCGAGCGTGCTCGAGGAAACGATCGTGCTCGCGCAGCGGCGCGACATCGACCTCGGCGCCGATCTCGGTGAGCGGCTCGACGTCGCCGGCAACGACAGCCTGTTGGCCGCGCTGGTGATGAATCTCGTCGACAACGCGGTACGCTATACGCAGCCGGGCGGTTGCGTGACGGTCGCCGCGCGGCGCGACGGCGACGCGGTCGTGCTCGACGTGATCGACAACGGCCCCGGCATTCCGGCCGAAGCGCGGCCGCACGTGTTCAAGCGGTTCTACCGCGTGTCGTCCGACACCGAAGGCTCGGGCCTCGGGCTGGCGATCGTCCGCGAGATCGCGCAGGCGCACGGCGGGAACGCGTCGCTCGCGCCGGGGCCCGGCAATCGCGGTATCGTCGTGTCTGTGCGGCTGCCCGCCTACGATTGAAGAGATACTGCCGTCATGAAACTCCTGCTCGTTGAAGACAACGCCGAACTCGCGCACTGGATCGTGAACCTGCTGCGCGGCGAGGATTTCGCGGTCGATTGCGTCGGCGACGGCGAGCGCGCCGATACGGTGCTGAAGACCGAGCGTTACGACGCGGTGCTGCTCGACATGCGGCTGCCCGGCATCAGCGGCAAGGAAGTGCTCGCGCGGCTGCGGCGCCGCAACGACAACGTGCCGGTGCTGATGCTGACCGCGCACGGCTCGGTCGACGACAAGGTCGACTGCTTCGGCGCGGGCGCCGACGACTACGTGGTGAAACCGTTCGAATCGCGCGAACTGGTCGCGCGGATTCGCGCGCTGATCCGCCGGCAGGCCGGTGTCGGCACGACCCAGCTCGTGTGCGGTGATCTCGTCTACGCGTTCGGCACGCGCGAATTCCGTTGCGGCGACGCGATCCTTGCGATGCGCCGCCGCGAGCACGCGATTCTCGAGACGCTGATGCTGCAGCAGAACAAGACGGTATCGAAGGCGCGGCTGATGGACAGCGTGTTCGCGCTCGACGACGAACCGAGCGCCGATGCGATCGACATCTACATCCATCGGCTGCGCAAGCATCTGGCCGGCAGCACGGCCGAGATCATCACGCTGCGCGGGCTCGGCTACATCTTGCGCGCCAAGAGCGCACAGGAATAGCGGGCGTTGTTGCACCCATCCAACATCGATTCGTAGCACGAAACGTCGTTCAAATCTTCCAGAAGCCCGCCGGGCGGGCTTCCGCCGGCCTGCCTGATCCGCGATCATTGCGCGTTCGGTGTTTTCACCGATCCGATTCGTTCCTCCGGGAAAGCGGCGTGAAGGATTGCTCCCTCTATGATGTTATGCGTCGACCCTCTCGCTGTGGTCGGCAATATCCGGCATACATTTACGTACTGCCAACGAACAGATTTCAAATGCGGCAGCTCGGAGGAGACGATCTTGAAACGAAAAACCCTTGCCCTTTCCATCGCGGCGGCTGGCCTGTGCGCCGGCACCCAGGCGCATGCGCAGTCGAGCGTGCAGCTCTACGGCTTGATGGACCTGAGCTTTCCGACCTACCGGACCCACGCCGACGCGAACGGCAATCACGTGATCGGGATGGGCAACGAAGGCGAGCCGTGGTTCAGCGGCAGCCGCTGGGGCCTGAAAGGCGCTGAAGACATCGGCGGCGGCACGAAGATCATCTTCCGCCTCGAAAGCGAATACGTGGTCGCGAACGGCCAGATGGAAGACAACGGCCAGATCTTCGACCGCGACGCGTGGGTCGGCGTGCAGGACGACCGCTTCGGCAAGCTGACGGCCGGTTTCCAGAACACGATCGCGCGCGACGCGGCGGCGATCTACGGTGACCCGTACGGCTCCTCGAAGCTGAGGACCGAGGAAGGCGGCTGGACCAACTCGAACAACTTCAAGCAGATGATCTTCTACGCGGCCGGCCCGACCGGCACGCGCTACAACAACGGCATCGCGTGGAAGAAGCTGTTCAGCAACGGCATCTTCGCGAGCGCCGGCTACCAGTTCAGCAACTCGACGCAGTTCGCGACCGGTTCCGCGTACCAGGTCGCGCTCGGCTACAACGGCGGGCCGTTCGCCGTGTCGGGCTTCTACAACCACGTGAACCACGACGGCTTCACCAACCAGACGTTCTCGATCGGCGGCAACTACTCGTTCAGCATCGTCCGCCTGAATGCCGGCTACTTCCGCTACAACGGCGACCAGGGCTCGCTCGGCCAGCGTCACGACGATTCGTGGACGGTGTCGATGAAGATCGCACCGAAGGGCGCGCTCGACTACGAGCTCGGCTACCAGCAGATGCGCGTCAAGAATGCCGCGAACAACGCGGACGGCTTCACGCCGAATGCCAACCTCGGCGCGTTCAGCCTGACCAACGGCGTCGCCAACGGCTTCAAGGAGACGCTCTACGGGTCGGTGTTCTATCACCTGAGCAAGCGCACCGAGCTGTACCTGGCCGGCGACTACATGAAGCTGCACGGCGGTTACACGGTGTCGTCGACGTTCGGCGCGAAAAACCAGCTCGAACTGACCACGGGCATCCGTACGCGCTTCTGACCTCGGGACGGTCATCCGGGCGGGGCTGGTCGGCCCCGCCACATCCTCCATTCGGGATTCTCCATGCGGGCACGCCGGCGCACTGCGCCGACCGTGCCCTTTTTTTCGTCGTTTTCAGCCCTCGCGGGATGCCCCGGAAACGCCGGCCGGCGGATCCCGTGACAACCGGTCCGAAGCCGCTTGCGGCCCGTGGGGCGGGCGTTTCGCGGCCGTTGCGCGCACGATCGCCTCACATCGGTGCTTGACCTGCGCCGACCGACTCGCTAGCGTTTCGGGTTTGCCCGGGTGGCCATTGCCGCCGGAGCCGCGAGTGCGCCCGACGTCCTGGCGCACGCGGCCGGGTTCCGATGGAAAAAACGATGCAGAAACTCGATGCGGCGAGCCCGCAGGCGATGTCGACGGATTTCACCGCCGACAACGTCGCGCGCCTGAAGGCGCTGTTCCCCGAACTCGTGACCGAAGGCCCGGACGGCGCGTCGGTCGACGTCGACGTGCTGAAGGCGCTGGTCGGCGAACGCACCGTCGGCGACGCCGACGAGCGCTACGGCTTCCACTGGCACGGCAAGCGCAGCGCGCGCCAGGCCGCGCTCACGCCGTCGACGGGCACGCTGCGCCCGTGCCCCGGCGACAGCGTCGCATGGGACGACACGCGCCATCTCGTGATCGAGGGCGACAACCTCGACGTGATGAAGCTGCTGCACAAGAGTTACGCGGGCAAGGTGAAGCTCGTCTACATCGACCCGCCGTACAACACCGGCAGCGATTTCGTCTATCCGGACGACTTCAGCGACAGCATCCGCCACTACCTGTCGATGACGGGCCAGACCGACGGCGGCGTGAAGCGCAGCACCAACACCGAGGCGAACGGCCGGTTCCACACCGACTGGCTGAACATGATGTATCCGCGCCTGAAGCTCGCGCACGCGCTGCTGTCCGACGAAGGGCTGATCGCCGTGCACATCGACGAGCACGAAGTGCATGCGCTCGTGCTGATGCTGCGCGAGATCTTCGGCGAGGAGAACGAGCTCGGCGTCGCCGTGTGGGACAAGCGCAACCCGAAGGGCGATGCGCGCGGCGTCGCGTACCAGCACGAATCGCTGGTGCTGTTCGCGCGCAATGCCGAAACGCTGCTCGAACGGGCGCCGCTGAAGCGCCCGAAGCGCAACGCGCAGCGCATGCTCGACGCCGCGCACGACGCGGTGTACCGCAGCGGCAACCCGAAGGATGCGCAGAAGGCGTACCGCGCGTGGATGAAGGCGCAGACCAACCTGTCCGGCGGCGAGGTGATGTACGACCGGCTGTCGGCCGACGGGCGCGTGTACCGCCTCGTGTCGATGGCGTGGCCGAACAAGAAGAAGGCGCCGGACGAATATTTCACGCCGCTGATCCACCCGGTCACCGGCAAGCCGTGTGCGATGCCGGCGCGCGGCTGGCGCAACCCGCCCGCGACGATGCAGGCGCTGATCGAGCGCGGCCAGATCGAATTCGGCGCGGATGAAACCACGCAGCCGCAGCGGATCTACTACCTCGACGAGAACATGTACGAGAACGTGCCGTCGGTATTGCCGTTCGCCGGCTCCGACGACGCGCTGTTGAAGACGCTCGGCATCCCGTTCGACCTGCCGAAGCCGGTCGATTTCGCGGCGGCCGTGATCGGCTGGTGCACGCGCGGCGACGACATCGTGCTCGACTGCTTCGCGGGTTCCGGATCGACCGGCCATGCGGTGATGCAAGTGAACGCGACCGACGGCGGCGCGCGCCGCTACATCCTCGTGCAGCTGCCCGAGGCGCTCGACCGCCGCGACAAGACGCAGCTGGCGGCCGCCGATTTCTGCGCGAAGCTGAAGAAGCCGCTGACGCTCGCGGAAATCACCAAGGAGCGCCTGCGCCGCACCGCGCAGCAGGTCGCGCGCGACTATCCGGAAAGCTATGGCGACCTCGGTTTCCGCGTATACCGTCTCGACACGACCAATGTGATCGAGTGGGATCCGCGCCGCGACGACTTCGATCACGCGCTGTTCGCCTCCGTCGAACACGTGAAGACCGGCCGCAGCGAGGACGACCTGCTCGCCGAGCTGACGCTGAAGCTCGGCCTCGACCTGTGCACGCCGGTCGAGCATCACCCGGTGGCGGGCAAGACCGTGCACCTGATCGGCCGCTCGATCGTCGCGTGCTTCGATGCGCGTATCTCGCGCGACGACGCGGGCCCGCTCGCCGACGGCATCGTCGCGCTGCTCGATGCGACCGGCGCGACGCGCGACGTCACGTGCCTGTTCCGCGACAGCGGCTTCGTCGACGACGTCGCGAAGCTCAATCTCGCCGCGCTGCTCGAACAGCACGGCGTGAAGCGCGTGCGGAGCCTGTGATGCGGCTGCATTTCGAAGCGGATCTCGACTACCAGCGCGAGGCGATCGACGCCGTCTGCGACCTGTTTCGCGGCCAGGAATCGTATCGCGGCGATTTCAGCGTGCTCGCGAACGCGGCGCCCGGCACGACCGCCGCCGCGCAGGGCTCGCTCGGCTTCGCGGTGTCGGAGCAAGGTGTCGGCAACCGGCTGTCGCTGACCGACGACGCGCTCGCGCGCAACCTCGCCGACGTGCAGCTGCGCGGCGGGCTGCCGCCGTCCGGCCTGCCCGGCTCGCGCGACTTCACCGTCGAGATGGAGACCGGCACCGGCAAGACCTATGTGTACCTGCGCACGATCTTCGAGCTGAACCGCCGCTACGGCTTCACGAAGTTCGTGATCGTCGTGCCGTCGATCGCGATCAAGGAAGGCGTGCACAAGACGCTGTCGATCACCGAGGACCATTTCCGCGCGCTGTACGCGGGCGTGCCGTACGACTACTTCCTGTACGACTCCGCGAAGCTCGGCCAGGTGCGCCACTTCGCGGCGAGCGCGACGATCCAGATCATGGTGATGACGGTTGCCGCGATCAACAAGAAAGAGATCAACAACCTCTATAAAGACAGCGAGAAGACCGGTGGCGAGAAGCCGATCGACCTGATCCGCGCGACGCGGCCGATCGTGATCGTCGACGAGCCGCAGAGCGTCGACGGCGGGCTCGAGGGGCGCGGGCGCGAGGCGCTCGCCGCGATGGCGCCGCTCTGCACGCTGCGCTACTCGGCCACGCACGTCGACCGTCACCACATGGTGTACCGGCTCGACGCGGTCGACGCGTACGAGCGCAAGCTCGTCAAGCAGATCGAGATCGCGTCGGCGATCGTCGAGGATGCGCACAACAAGCCTTACGTGCGGCTCGTCGGCGTGTCGAACCGGCGCGGCGCGATCAGCGCGCGCGTCGAGCTCGACGTCGCGACCGCGGCGGGCGTGAAGCGCCAGCTCGTGACGGCGACCGACGGCGACGACCTCGAACGCCTGACCAGGCGCGCGCTGTATGCGGGGCTGCGGGTCGGCGAAGTCCATGCGCTGAAGGGCGCCGAGTACGTCGAGCTGCGCCATCCGGAAGGCGAGGCGTTCCTGTCGCTCGGCGAGGCGTTCGGCGACATCGACACGCTTGCCGTGCAGCGCGAGATGATCCGCCGCACGATCCGCGAGCATCTCGACAAGGAATTGCGCCTGGCCGAGCGCGGCGTGAAGGTGTTGTCGCTGTTCTTCGTCGATTCGGTCGAACGCTATCGCCGCTACGACGAGAACGGGATGCCGGTGAAGGGCGACTACGCGCTGATCTTCGAAGAAGAATATGCGCGTGCGGCGCGCGTGCCGGCCTACCGTGCGCTGTTCGACGGCGTGGACATCGCGCTCGAGGTCGAGCGCGCGCACAACGGCTACTTCTCGATCGACCGCAAGGGCGGCTGGACCGACACGAGCGAGAGCAGCGCCGCCGCCCGCGAGAACGCGGAGCGCGCGTACGGCCTCATCATGCGCGAGAAGGAAGCGCTGCTGTCGTTCGACACGCCGCTGAAGTTCATCTTCTCGCATTCGGCGCTGAAGGAAGGCTGGGACAACCCGAACGTATTCCAGATCTGCACGCTGCGCGACATCCAGACCGAACGCGAGCGCCGCCAGACGCTCGGCCGCGGGCTGCGCCTCGCCGTCGACCAGGACGGCGAGCGCGTGCGCGATCCGGGCGTGAACACGCTCACCGTGATCGCGACCGAGCGCTACGAGTCGTTCGCCGAGAACCTGCAGAAGGAAATCGAGGCCGACACGGGCATCCGCTTCGGGATCGTCGAGGAACACCAGTTCGCGGCGCTGCCGGTGCAGGAAGGCGACGGGCCCGCGCATGCGCTCGGCATCGAGCTGTCGCGTGTGCTGTGGACGCACCTGCACGAGCAGGGCTACGTCGACGCGCAAGGCAAGGTGCTCGACCGGCTGAAGGACGCACTGCGCCAGAGCGCGCTCGTGCTGCCCGCCGCGTTCGAGCCGCTCCGCGCGCCGATCGTCGCGACGCTGCGCAAGCTGTCGGGCCGCTTCGCGGTGCGCAATGCGGACGAGCGGCGCGCGATCGCGTTGCGGCGCGACGCATCAGGCAAGGCCGTCGTGTTCGGCGACGACTTCCGCGCGCTGTGGGACCGGATCCGCCATCGCACCGTGTACAGCGTCGAGTTCGACAACGCGAAGCTCGTGCGCGACTGCACGGCCGCGCTGCGCGACGCGCCGGACATCGCGCGTGCGCGGCTGCAGTGGCGCAAGGCCGAGATCGACATCGGCAAGGCCGGCATCGAGGCGGTCGAGGTCGCCGGCGCCGGCACGGTGCTGATCGACGAAGGCGAGCTGCCGCTGCCCGACCTGCTCACCGAACTGCAGGACCGCACGCAGCTCACGCGCCGCTCGCTCGCGACGATCCTGGCCGACAGCGGCCGGCTCGACGATTTCCGCGTGAATCCGCAGCAGTTCATCGCGCTGGCCGCCGATGCGATCAACCGCTGCAAGCGGCTCGCGCTGGTCGCGGGCATCGCGTACCGGAAGCTCGGCGAACGCCACGTGCATGCACTCGAATCGTTCGAGAGCGAGGCGCTGACCGGTTACCTGCGCAACCTGCGGCCCGATGCGCGCAAGTCGATCCACGAGGCCGTGGTGTGCGAGACCGACGCGGAGCGCGCGTTCGCCGACGCGCTGGAAGCGCATGACGGCGTGAAGCTGTACGCGAAGCTGCCCGCGTGGTTCCGCGTGCCGACGCCGCTCGGCAGCTATCACCCGGACTGGGCCGTGCTCGCGGAGCAGGATGGCGGCGAGCGGCTGTACTTCGTGGTCGATACGCCGAATGCCGATGGCGATGTGGCGAGCGAACACGAGCGCGCGAAGCTCGCGTGCGGCGAGGCCCATTTCCGTGCGCTGGTGGACGGTGGCGACGCGGCGCGGTTCGTGCGCGTCAGGCAGGCCGATGCGTTGTTCGAGCCGGTTGCATCCGTCGCGCCGCGGGCAGGCGCGGGACACTGAGGCGAAGGGCGGCGACGAGCCGCCCTTTTTTCATGAAGCGGTTGCGGCGTTCGCCTCGACGCAACGAATCCGTCTGTCATCCGCCTGAAAGCGATTCGTATCCTCCGCCGTCGCGCGCGTGGTTACGGGTGGTTGCAAATCAGGGTCGAGGCGATGCCGGCGCGCAACGCTGCCTTCGTCAGGCGGCATGAAAAAAG
Source organism: Burkholderia sp. 22313 (assembly GCF_052045245.1). Taxonomy (NCBI): domain Bacteria; kingdom Pseudomonadati; phylum Pseudomonadota; class Betaproteobacteria; order Burkholderiales; family Burkholderiaceae; genus Burkholderia; species Burkholderia sp. 22313. Next base: position 9,643 of record NZ_JBQEON010000020.1, on the reverse strand, counting down.
GGCGCCGAAGCGCCCTTCTTCCGCGTGCGTGGCCCGCGCTTACAGCGTGCGGCCGAACGCGTGGCGATGCGCGTGATGCGTGGACGTCGACGCATGCGCGGTATGGCCATGCGAGCGCCCGTGACCGCGGCCCGGCTGCGCGCCGGCACGGTCCGCGATCGTATCGGAGCGATCGGCCGCGCGCGCGAGGCCCTTGTCGCGGTCGCCCGCGTGCATGCTGTTGGAGTTACTCATCGCTTCGCCGCTCATGTGGCCGCCGGACATGCCGCCCGCGTTGCCGCCCATGCCACCCATGCCACCTGCACCATGGCCGCCGCCACCACCACCACCGTTGCCGCCGGCCGCTGCATTCGCGGAAACGGCACCGAGTGCGAGCAGCGCAGCTGCCAGCACGGACAGATATCGTTGAGTTTTCATTGTTTGCTCCCTGGAGCGCGTTCGAGTGACTGCATTCTAGGAACACGCGGCTTTCGTGCGATCCGGCGTTGTAAATGATCGTAACGGTGCGCGCGGCGCGCATTCGTCAGATCATTGAGCCCCGGGCCTCGGCTGCCGGCGCGAACTGCGCGGCCGGCCGTCATCAAACAAGGAAGATGAAAGGTGGAGACGGCGCCATTGCGCCGCTCCGCCCGCAGGTGCGCTTACTGCGCCGGCTGCATGCCTTGCGCGGCGGCCTTGCGTTGCGCGGCCAGCTCCTGCTCGTGCTTCTTCGCCATGTGGTGGCCGACGATACAGCCGCCGACCGCGCCGACCACGGCGTGATGTCCCGCGTAGTGGCCGGCGACGCCGCCCACCACCGCGCCCTTCATGCAGCCTGCCGCGTGTGCGCTGCCGATCGTCGCGAGCGCAACGACGGCTGCGGTCGCGCACAGTCTGATGTGCCGAATGGACTTCATGTGATCACTCTCCTCTTGTCGTCGTGATCAGTGTACGCGTGAAGCGCTCGCCGAACTCAGTCCCAGCGGCCGCGCCAGCCACCGTCGCGGTCGCCGCGCTCGCGCCATTCGTGCTCGCGCCATTCACGGCGGCGCCACTCGTGTTCGCGCCATTGACGCGCACGCCAGTCGTCATCGCGATAGCCGACCGGCGCGTACATCACCGGCGGAGGCGGCGCAACGTAGACGGGCTCCGGCGCCGCGTAGACACCCGGTACACCGATCCCGACCGACAGGTCGACGTGGGCCGACGCGACGCCCGAAGCTGCCAGCGCCGCTACACCGAGAACTGCACCGAGAATAAGTTTCTTGCTCATCTCGCGACTCCCTGCACGTGTCGTGCGTCATGTGAATACGGTTCGGAGTCTAGACACCGTACGCAGACACAGGTGAAACCGGTCTGCGAGACCGGTAACGGACGTTTACGGGTGAGCGCAAAACCTTGCGGGGCAAGGGTGACGAGCGATTCGACGCGACGTTGCAACGGCGCATCGAACCGATAAGGGCGGGAATTCTTGCCGGGAACCGGACCGGCGACGCGTGCAGGACGCGAGCCGCCCGCACCTCGCGCGAGCGGCTCGCAACGGCATTACGCGCGGATATCGTCGACGCTGCGCAGCCAGTGCACGCTGAACAGGCTGTCCGCATCGGTCCACACGGTGTCGGGCTCGAAGCCCGCTCGCCGCGCGATCGCATGGAAGCCGTCGATCGTGAACTTGTGCGAGTTCTCCGTGTGGATGCGCTCGCCGGCGTCGAAGCGGAACGCATGGCCGCGCACGTGCACCGTCTGCGCGATATCGCTGACGAGATGCATCTCGATGCGCTGCCGCTCCGGATCGTAGAACGCGCAATGCGAGAACGCGTCGAGATCGAAGTCCGCGCCGAGCTCCGCGTTCGCGCGGGCCAGCAGGTTCAGGTTGAACTGCGCGGTCACGCCCTGTGCGTCGTTGTACGCGCGATGCAGCGTGCGCTCGTCCTTCACCAGATCCGCGCCGACCAGCAGGCCGCCGCCGCGCAACAGCCGTGCGGCATCGCGCAGGAACGCATCGGCTTCCGCCGGCGAGAAGTTGCCGATCGTCGAGCCGGGAAAGAAGCCGATGCGCCGGCGCGGCGTCTCGGTCAGCCCGGCCAGTTGCTCCGCCTTCGTGTAGTCGGCCGCGATCGGCGCGACGTCGAGCCACGGATACGCGGCACGCAGCCGCGCGGCCGCACCGTGCAGGTAGTCGGCCGAGATGTCGATCGGCACATAGCGCGCCGGCGCGTTCGCGTAGTTGTCCGCGCATGCGTCGAGCAGCACGCGGATCTTCTCGAGCGAGCCCGCGCCGAACTCGACGATGTCCGCATGCGGGCCGACACGCCGCACGATCTCGGCCGCGCGATCGCGCAGGATGCCGAGCTCGGTGCGCGTCGGGTAGTACTCGGGCAGTTCGCAGATGCGGTCGAACAGCGCGGAGCCGGCCGCATCGTAGAAGTATTTCGGCGAGATGCTGCGCGGCGTGCGCGACAGTCCGTCGATCAGGTCGCGCTCGAACGCGCTCGGCCGCGAATCGCGGGCGGGTTGCAGGCCACCGCTCGTGGCCGTCAGGTCAGACGTCTCGCGCAAGTCGCACTCCCGTGAATTGCCAGCGCGCGGCCGGCGGAAAGAAATTGCGGTAAGTCGGCCGTTCGTGCCCCGGCGGCGTCGCGATGCTGCTGCCGCGCAAGACCTGCTGGCCGACCATGAACTTGCCGTTGTATTCGGCAGCGACCCCGGCGAGCGGCCGAAAACCCGGATACGGCTCGTAGGACGAACGCGTCCACTGCCACACGTGCCCGAGCATCTGCGTGATGCCAGCCGCGCCGAACGCGGCTTCCCATTCGAATTCGGTCGGCAGCCGCGCGCCGGCCCATTCCGCATACGCGGCCGCTTCGTAGAAGCTCACGTGGCACACCGGCGCATCGGGCGCGAGCGGTTCCACGCCGTGCAGCCCGAACGTGCGCCATTCGCGTACGGCTCGTGCATCGCCATCGTCGCCGGGAACCCAGTACGCGGGGCCCAGCCACCCTTCCCGCTGCACCGTCGCCCAGCCGTCGGACAACCAGTATTCCGGGCGCTGGTAGCCGCCGTCCGCGACGAACGCCGCGAATTCCGCATTCGTCACCAGACGGTTCGCGATCTCGCATGGACGCACAAGCGCCGTATGGCGCGGCCGTTCGTTGTCGAACGAGAACGCGTCGCCGCCGTGACCGATCTCGACGAGCCCGCCCGGTTGACGCAACCACCGCAACGGGCCGGCATCGCCCGCGGCCAGTGCGGTGCGCGTGTCGGCATCGGTGCGCGGCCGGAACGCCGGCTTCAGCGGATTGCACGAGAACGCATGCAGCATGTCCGTGACGATCAATTCCTGATGCTGCTGCTCGTGATGCAGGCCGAGCTCGATCTCGGGCGCGAGCGCGGCGAGCAACGCCGGATCGGCAACCGCGAGCGCGCGCTGCATCGCTTCGTCGACGTACGACCGGTACGCATGCACCTCATCGAGCGACGGACGCGTGAGCAGCCCGCGTTGCGGCCGCGGATGGCGCGGGCCGAGCGCTTCGTAATAGGAATTGAAGAGGAACTGGAATGCGTCGTCGAACGGCGCGTAGCCGGGCACGCGGCGCATCAGCACGACGGTTTCGAAGAACCAGGTCGTATGCGCGAGATGCCATTTCACCGGACTCGCGTCGGGCATCGACTGCACGGCCTGGTCTTCGGCGGACAGCGTCGCGGTCAATGCGACGCTATGGGCGCGCACGTCCTGGTAACGGCGCTGAAGCTGGGATGCAAGGAGGCTCATCGGTTTACCGTCCACGTCGCGATTCGCTGCGTTGCGTTGCCGGAAAAAGGAAAGTCTTGCGCTCGGATGCGCGCGGCTGACGTGCGACCTTCGTTGCTGCGTCGTCGGGCAGCCGGCGCGCGCGCCGGGCCGCTGATGCGGCGTCACTTCATCTGCCCGTGCAGAACAGTATGGGCCAGAAATGTGAACGTCGCGAATCGGATTTCGGGCGAAACGAAAACGAAATGAAAATGAAAGCATCCGCCGGGCGAGCGTCGGCGGCGCGACGAACCGTCGATGCCTGTCATGGCGGGGCCCGGCGGACGGGTGCAATGCGTGTGCCTGGGCGCCCGCACTGCTGACGCCCGATGACAGCCGCACCGCGTCGATGAAAGGTCGATGGCGCGGGCTCGGCGGAAGAACAGCGTCAAGCGCCGATATCGGCGCCACTCCGCGCGCGGGTCTCGCGGGGCATGGGCACCACGCTTCGCCTTCTTTGAAAAATTTTTCGCGTCGATGTCACACGCGCGGGGTGCTCGCTCGTCATGTCAGCGGAACCCACACGAAAGGAGAAGGAACCATGACTGCGAAACTCAATCCGTTTGCCGCCGCCCCCGCGCTGATGAAGAACTGGATGGCCGTCTCGGTCGCCGCTGCCGGGAGCCTCGAGCCGACGCTGATCGAGCTGGTCAAGATCCGCGCATCGCAGATCAACGCGTGCGCGAACTGCCTTAACATGCACACCGTCGAGGCACGCGAGCAAGGCGAGACCGAGCAGCGTATCAACCTGCTGGCCGCCTGGCGCGAAGCGCCCTGCTACACCGATCGCGAACGCGCGGCGCTCGGCTGGACCGACGCGCTCACGCGACTGTCGGAGGGCCACGGCGCGCACGCAGCCGCGTATGCGGCGCTGAACGACCACTTCAGCCAGGAGGAACAGGTGAAACTCACGGTGATGATCAACGTGATCAACGGCTGGAACCGGCTTGCCGTCGGCTTCGGGCTGTGGATCGATCCGGCCGACGCGAAGGCCGCCGCCGCGAAGATGGTGGCCTGATGCCGAACCTCGACCCGGCCAACGGCAGCGCCGAAGAACGGGCCGATGCGGCCGCGAGCTTCGACCCGCTGCGCCGCACGCTGATCCGCGTCGCGTACCGGATGCTCGGTTCCGTCGCGGACGCCGAGGACATGGTGCAGGAGGCGTTCATCCGCTGGATGGACGTCGATCGCACCGAGGTGCGCGTGCCCGAGGCGTTCCTGCGCCGCATGGTGATGCGCATGTGCCTCGATCAGCTGAAGTCCGCGCGGCACCAGCGCGAGACCTATATCGGCCCGTGGCTACCCGAGCCGGTCGTCGAGGAAGATGAGCAGGAAGACGTCACGCTGCCGCTGCTGCTCGCGCTCGAACGGCTGTCGCCGCTGGAGCGCGCCGCGTTCCTGCTGCACGACGTGTTCGGCCTCGAGTTCGACGAGATCGCGACGACGATCCAGCGCGACCCGGCCGCCTGCCGGCAGCTCGCCGCGCGGGCGCGCACGCATGTGCGCGAGGCACGGCCGCGGTTTCATGTCGAGAAGCAGCGCGGGATCGAGCTGGCCGAGGCGTTCTTCGCGGCGTCACGCAGCGGCGACATGCGCGCGCTCGGCGCGATGCTCGCCGAGGACGTGAGCCTGCACGCGGACGGCGGCGGCAAGCGCACGGCCGCGGGCAAGCCGGTGTTCGGCTTCGAGCGCGTGATGAAGGTGCACGAGCACCTGGCCGAGCTGTTTGCCACGCATGCGTCGAAGCTCGTGCGTGCGGGGTTCATCAACGGGTTGCCGGGGTTCGTCACGCAGGAAGCCGATGGCGAGCTGCAGACCACGGCGCTCGAGATCGAGGACGGGAAGGTCGTCGCGATCTATGTCGTGCGGAATCCTGACAAGTTGAAGCATCTACATTAACGGTGGCCGGTGGGCGCCTTGCGCCCGCTTACCCTGCTCTGCGCCCTGCCTTGCCGATGGCCGGCTGCTTGCCGCTTGCTGCGCGTGGGCCGCACGATGCATCGGCACGGGCACACGCGGTTTCGGCCGCAAAAAGAAAAACGCCACGCGATGTTGCCGCGTGGCGTTTGTATGTTTGGCGAGCCGGATTGCCTGTAGGCAATGCGTGCTGCCAGACCCCTTCTTTTGTTCGTTGGTAGGCTCGATTGGATTCGAACCAACGACCCCCACCATGTCAAGGTGGTGCTCTAACCAACTGAGCTACGAGCCTAAGAAGCCGCGAATTATAGAGAGGGTTTTTGAGGAGCACAAGCCCCTTCGTGAAAATTTTTTGAATCGGGGGCGTGGACGCTGACGATCGATGTTGCCTGGCGATGCCGGAGGCGCTGGCTTCACCCCGTCGCATCACAGCAAAACGTGTCGTTGCGCTGTGAGGTTATCCACATTGCCCTCTGGATAACCGTCCTGCAAGCCTCTGGATTCACAGTGGAACGATTGAGGATATGTCGGCGCGGCCGTGAATCGGCGAAAAGTTGTTCTGTGCTGCACAGAGTTTTGCGTGTGCATCGCGCGTGGTTGTGCATTCCGTTTTACTCTGAAAAATCATGGCGTTATGGAGGTTATCCACTGTGAAGCGGCGTGCTTGTTAACTATCACTACGTATATATACAAACTCTGTAAACACCTTGGGATAAGCACAGTCCGCCGACTGTGATCCCGGCGGGATATGCACTGCGTGCGGCGATCAGAGTGAGCGAAGCGGCAGCCTGTGATGTCAGGGGTCGATCGGTGAACGGTCTGGTCTGTAGAATCGCGGCATTCACGATTCGTGAGTGGCCGACACGACATTGGCGACGCAAGCATCACAGGATCAAAGCTCGGTCGGGCGATCGAGAAGTCGTCGGTAGCTGATCATGGTGAGCGGCGTGACCAACGATGACGTGCCTGCTTGAACCGGAGGAAGCGATCATGGCCTTCATGCAACCCGCACCGTTGTGTGCCGACCTCCACGCCATCGTTCACCGGGAACTGAAGCTCGGCAATGCGCTGCCGGAGCAACCGGTCCGCGCCGACTGGCCGACGAAAGGCGGTGTATTCGCGGCGCTGCGTGACGATCTTCATCTGCACGGACTCACCTTGCCGACGTATATTCGGCACTCGGTCTGCACCGATCCGCATTACGGATGGCACGACGAGTGTTTTTGCGAGCGGCACGGGCATTTGCTGGTGGCAGGGCGGACGAAGCGCTGACGCGCACGCAGGAACGACAGATCATGCGGGCGTTGCAACGGATGTGGACGATCGGCGCAAACCCGATCGAAAACGCTGTGGTGCACTCGCGGCCCGTGTACGGAACGCGTTTTACGATACGTGCCGACCCGACACATTCAGTTATTGGAGTTGCACGTCATGTTGCCCGGTGATCAAGCCCGGTGAGAACGTGCCTCGCGACGGCATCCGGGAATCCGTTCCCGTCGAGCGATCGATCTCGAGGCAACCCCGATACCTCGGGCGTTCGATAGAGTATGAGCGCCGCCACGGCACCAATTTCAAGATTCTCAACGTTCCAGCCAACGATGATTAACAGTCGAGCCCTGATAACCCGGTAAAATCCCGCGCGATAGCGTGACAGACACCATCCGAGGGTGCTGAAATAAAAAAGGGCCTAATCATGAACATGCCGGACATCGGCGCCGCGATTCGCGGTGGCTTGCTTCAGCAGGACCGTTTGCTCAAGTTGGATACGCCGCTTGGCGCCAACGCACTCACCGTACAGCGCGCCGTGGGCCGATCGCGGATCGGCCGGGACTATTCCTTCACGCTCGATGTGATTTCGAGCGACGACGGCCTCGAGCTCAAGAAACTGATCGCGCAGCCCGCGACGATCTGGATTCAGCAGGCGGACAATGCCTACCGGCCGATCAGTGGCTACGTGTACACCGCACGTCGACTTGGTGCGAATGGCAGCCTGACGACCTACCAGCTGGAACTGCACGCGTGGATGCACGTGCTCCGGTTTCGCCGGGACGAGAAGATCTGGATCGACCAGAACGCGGAGGACATCATCGCTGACGTGCTGGGCACGCATCCGGAGGCACGCGGGAGGTTTCGCTTTGCCTTGTCGCAGCCTTTGCCGAACCGATCGTTCACGCGACAGAGCGAAACGGACTGGAACTTCGTGCACCGGTTGATGGAAGACGAGGGGCTCTACTGCGCGTGGCAGCAGGCCGATGATGGCAAGTCGCATACCCTCCTGATCACTGACAACCTGCAGGCGTTCGCGCCGCTGTCTCCCGAAACCGTGCGCTTCTACCGCGGCGGTGCGTCGGGTGAAGCCGATGCGTTCACGCAATGGTCAGGCACGCGCACACTGCAGAGTGTGACCCTGACGACACGTACGTTCGATTACAAGAATCCGGCGCAGTCGGCTAACCCGAAGGGTACGTCGCTGCCGACAATGGGTGGCCAGGGGGCATTGCCGGACCAACTCGAGGTGTACGAGTACACCGGGGGCTACACGTACCTCGACCAGTCGCGTGGCGACCACCTGTCGAAGATCCGGATGGAGGGATGGGAGTCTCAGGCGAAGCGTTTCTTCGGGTCGGGCGGTGTGCGCGGCATCGATGCGGGCCGGCGTTTTACGCTTGCCGATCATCCCGAGCACGATCGCGATTCCGCCGAGCAGCGCGAGTTTGCCGCGATCGAAGTCGCATGGTGGATCGAGAACAACCTGCCGGTGCCCAGCGCCGATTCCGACTTCCCGCATAGCCTGGCGCGCGTGCTGGACCGGACACGCGCTCGATACGAAAACACGCCTGGACTGCAGGTACCGCATGACGACGGCTCGAGCGGCTTCTATCTTGTCGAAGTCGAGGCGCAGCGCGCCAGCGTGCCGTATCGCAGCCCGTTCGAACACGAGAAGCCAGCGATGCACCTCGAGACGGCGCTCGTCGTCGGGCCGCAGGGCGAGGAAGTCTATACGGATGAGTTGAACCGGATCCGCGTGCAGTTCGTGTGGGACCGCCTGAACCCGGGCAACGAGAATGCGTCGTGCTGGGTGCGCGTCGTGCAGTCGGATACCGGTGGCGGCTACGGTGGCGTGCATGTGCCGCGGATCGGCGAGGAAGTGCTGATCGATTATGTCGGCGGCGATTGCGACCGGCCGTTGGCGGTCGGGCGCGTGTACAACGGCGCGAACCAGCCGCAGTGGCATAGCGACGGGATTCTGTCCGGGTATCGATCGAAGGAGTATTCGGGCAGCGGCTACAACCATCTCGTGATGGACGACGCGACCGGGCAGAACCGGGTGCAGCTGATGAGCAGCAGCGGGAACAGCCTGCTGCATCTCGGTTACCTCATCGACCAGAACGGCAATTCGCGTGGGTCGTATCTGGGCAGTGGTTTCGATCTGCGCTCGGATGCGTATGGCGCGGTGCGGGCGAGTCAGGGCCTGTACGTCACGACTCATCCGAAAGCGCCGAACAGCCAGCCGCTCGACGTGAAGGAAGCGCAGCAGCAGCTCGTGACGGGCGAGAGCCTGGTTGAGGCGATGTCGGGTGCCAGCGAGCAGCATCAGGCGGAAAGCCTCAAGGACGCACACGACACGATGCGCGCGTTCACCGACGCGACGCAGGACAGTGCGTCGGGCAGCGCGTCCGGCGGGCGCACGGCAGGCGGCGGCACGGGCAGCGCGAATGCGTTCAAGGAACCGGTGATGCTGTTCGGCAGCCCGTCGGGGATCGGGATGTCGACGCAGCAGTCGCTGCACATGGTCGCGAACGATCACGTGAATATTGCGAGCGGGCAGAGCGTGCATGTCGCGGCGGGCAAGTCGCTGATCGGCAGCATCGGGCAGAAGCTGAGCCTGTTCGTGCAGAACGCGGGGATGAAGCTGTTCGCGGGCAAGGGCAAGGTCGAGATCCAGGCGCAGTCGGA